>JBILGF010000348.1:0-3955 GCA_044351195.1 Burkholderiales bacterium | reverse complement strand
ACCGCCATCAGCTGCACTTCCATGTCCTGCCCGTCGAGCAGGAACTTCTGGTGCAGGTTCGACGTGCTCGGCGGCACATGGCCGCGAAAGAACTCGCGCCGCACCTCATGGTAGGCATCGACCACATGACCGCCGGTGTAGTACTGGTCCACGCGCACCACATGCGCACGGTCGCTGCCGCCGGCCTTGAGCACCTTCGTGAAGTTGGCGAACACCTGGCGCGCCTCTTTCTTGTACTTCGGCACGGAATGGCGCGGCGCCTCGGCATCGACCACTTCGGGTGCCATGCCGCTGGTGAAGTCGGCCGTGCCCTTGTGGCCGGTGGCGAACACCCAGCGGCCGGCACGGATGCCGGGGGCGTAGCGCACGTTGCCGGGCTGGATCTCGACGGGCAGCAGCGCGGTGACCGCGCCCTGGGGCACGCTGGCAGGGGTCTTTCGGGTAGCCATGGAGGGTCCGTTGGTGATCGATGTACGATTGTAGCGGTCGTCGGCGGAATCGACTGCACGCAACGACAACCCACGCAACGAAGCGAGGACACGCGACATGACCCCTGCACCTGGCACCGACAGCATCGAGGCCCGCCTCGCCGCGATGGGCTACACCCTGCCACCACCGTTCACGTTCCCGAAGAACAACCGCACTGGTTGTACCCGGGCGGGCAATATCCTCTATCTGTCCGGCCACGGCCTCGACCTGCCGAGGCTGCCCGGCGTGCGGCAGACCGGAAAGTTCGGCGTCGACATCACCGTCGACGAGGGTTATGCGACCGCCCGCGCGGTGGCGCTTACCATGCTGGCGACGATCAAGGCACATTGCGGCTCGCTCGACCATGTGAAGCGCGTGCTGCGCCTGTTCGGCATGGTCAACTGCACGCCTGACTTCCACCAGCCGCCGCAGGTGATCGACGGCGCCTCGGACCTGTTCTTCGATCTGTTCGGCCCGGATGCCGGCTGCCATGCGCGCTCGGCGGTCGGGCATGTATCGCTGCCGCGCGGCATCGCGGTGGAGATCAACGGAGAGTTCGAACTGCATCCCGGTTGAGGCGCTGGCGACCGGTTCAGCACGCGTCGAAGCGTATTCCCTGCGCCAGCGGCAGTTCGTCCGAGTAGTTGATCGTGTTCGTCGCACGCCGCAGGTACGCCTTCCAGGCATCGCTGGCAGGCCAGCGCAGTCAGCGGCGTCTTCTCCGATGGCTTCCACACCACCGCGCTGCCGCGACAGCCCGACAGCGAAGTCGCAGATGTCGATCATCTCCTGCACTTCGCCCAGGCCTTCCTGCAGGATCTTGCCGTTCTCCAGGGTGACCAGTCGGCCGAGGTCGTCCTTCGCCGCGCGCAGCTATATGCCGAAGCGGCGCACCAGTTCGCCGCGCAGTGGTGCCGGGACGTTGCGGCAGGCGGCCGCGGCGGTCGCGGACTGCGCGAGGCTGGCAGCGACGCCGTCGATGCCGGAAGGCGTCACGCTGCCGATCGGTGAGCCAGCGATCGGCGCTAGCGCCGCAACCGCAGCGCTTCGCTCACGCCGCTTCCAGAGGCCGTGCCTGCACGCGCATCCAGGCTGATCGGTCCCGCCCCGTGCACCGCCAGCAGCAGCAGCCCGCCGATCAGCGCGAGGTTCTTCACGATCTGGTCGACATAGGCCATGCCCAGGCCGCCGGGCGTGCCGATCATCGGCACCATGAGCGAGGTCACGCCCAGGAAGAACACCACGAGCACCCCGGCTGCAAGCCGCGTGCGATAGCCGAGCACCAGCATCAGCCCGCCGGCGAACTCGATCAGGATGGTGACGTACAACGCCACCTGCGCCACCGGGAACGCCTGGATCGCGTCGGCCTGCACGCTGCCCATCAGCGCCCGTACCTTCATCGCGGCATAGCCGATCAGGATCGGCGCGAACAACAGACGCGCGACCAGGGGGCCGTATCGGGCAACGACACCGCTGCGCTGCTCGGGGGCGTTCTCGGGTTTCAACGTGTCTCCCTGGGGTCGCACTGCAGGAAAGCTGCCCTCGCTGCGGCAACGGCATGATGTTACCGCAGCGCACCGCACGCGGGCTCACGCGGGATCTCAGGGGCGGCCAGCATCAATCCGGCAGGTCGTTCCAGGCATCGAGACCGCCGGTGAGCGGCCGCACGCGCCGGAAGCCCCGGTCGATCAGCATGCGGGCGACACGCGCCGCGCTGACTTCATTGGGTCATGTACAGAACACGGCGACCTCGCGATCTGGCGACAGGCCGGCGAGCGCCGGTTCCGGGTCCGAGGGATCCACCTCGATCGCCCCCGGAAAGCGGCGGCCGTCCTGTGTACGCGCCTGTGGCGTGCGCACATCCAGCACCAGCGGCGCCATGCCGTCGGCGATCATCCGCCGCAGGTCGGCCGCAGTGACCCTTGCCATGCGCAACGCACGGAAGAACCGCCGCCGCTGCCACCATTTCCAGCCGATGAATGACGCGAGCAGCAGCGCCGCGGCCTGCACTGCAGCCGTCCCGTAGCCCGCTACCCAGACGATCAGGCCGTCGATCTGGCCATGGAAGATCATGCCGGCGCCGATGCCCAGCCCGGCCCAGGCCAGCGCGCCGATGGCGTTGTACCGGGTGAAGCGGACGAACGGCAGCTGCCAGGCGCCAGCCATCGGAGCGGCCACGGTCGACAACCCCGGCACGAACTTCGAGGCCACCAGAGACAGCGCCTCGTGGCGCAGGTAGACCGACTCGGCCTGGCGCACGCAGCCGTCGGGCGACAGCGAGATGCTGCACAGCAGGCGCAGCACGCGCAGGCCGTACCAGCGGCCAGCCAGGTACCAGGCGGTGTCGGCGGCCATCGCCGCGCTGGTGGCGGCCAGCAGAAGCAGCGGCGCCGACAGCAGGCCCTCGGTCGCCATCGCGCCGGCGACCAGCAGCACCGGTAGCGTCGGCAACGGTATGCCGAGCCTCGCCAGCAATACGCTGGCGAAGGTAATCGCCAGCCCGTACTGCGCGAGCAGCGTGTACAGGTCGGCCATCAGGGATGACCACCGGGGGCGAGGGATGCACGCGCGCGAAGCATCATGGCAGGTCGAACACCAGCACCTCCGCGCCGCGGCCATGTTCCAGGACCAGCTGGCGCTCGTCTTCGGCCTTCAGCGCATCACCCGCGATCAGTGGCTGCCCGTTCACGATGACCTCGCCCCGCGCGACATGCACGTAGATCCGCCGCCCGGCAGCGAATGGCTGCCGCACCGTCTGTTCGCCTTCGAGCAGCGCCGCATAGACCGCCGCATCCTGGTGGATCGTCACGGATCCCTCGCGCCCGTCACTCGATGCGATCAGCCGTAGCCGGCCCTGCCGGCTCTCGACCGGGAAATGCGTCTCTTCATAGCTGGGCTCGACGCCGCGCCGATCCGGTTCGATCCAGATCTGCAGCAGGTGGGTCGGTTCGTCCTGTGACGGGTTGAACTCGCTGTGCATCACGCCGCTGCCGGCGCTCATGCGCTGCACGTCGCCCGGCCGGATGGTAGAGCCGTTGCCCATGCTGTCCTTGTGCGCCAGCGCGCCACCCAGGATGTAGGTGATGATTTCCATGTCACGGTGCCCGTGGCTGCCGAAGCCGCGCCCGGCTACGATACGGTCTTCGTTGATCACGCGCAACGGACCGAAGCCCATGTGCTCGGGATCCTGGTAGCCGGCAAACGAGAACGAATGCCGGGCGTCCAGCCAACCGTGGTTTGCGTGACCGCGTTCACTGCTTTTCCGGATCGATATCATGTCGGTCTCCTGTGTACTCGATCAACGAGTCTGGAATTCGCACCTGATGATAGGGACCGGGTGCCATCAGGGATAGCTGGACACGTCGAGACGCCCGGCACGCACTTCCGCGCATGAAGTGCCCGGCCCGCTGCGGGGTGGCGGTACCCGGCAGGGCTTGCGCCGGGGCTGCGAGCCCTGCGCCGGATCAGCCCTGCGCGTCGCCCGCCG
>JBILGF010000347.1:0-3963 GCA_044351195.1 Burkholderiales bacterium | reverse complement strand
GGTGCCAACGCCCTCGACTTCACGCGCAGCATCGTCGACATGTACAAGCCGCGCAAGCGGCTCGACGTGGGCACCTGGGGCGTGATGGGCATCGGCATGGGCTTCGCCGTGGCCGCCGCGGTGGTCAGTGGCGAGCAGGTGATCGCGATCGAGGGTGACAGCGCGTTCGGCTTCTCCGGCATGGAAGTCGAGACCATCTGCCGCTACAACCTGCCGGTATGCGTCGTCGTGTTCAACAACAACGGCGTGTATCGCGGCACCGACGTCAACCCCTCCGGCAGCGCCGATGTCGCGCCCACCGTGTTCGTCAAGGGCGCGCGTTACGACAAGCTGATCGAAGCCTTCGGTGGCGTCGGGGTGCATGTGACGACCCCGGCCGAACTGCGCGCCGCGATGGACGAGGCCCTGCGCTCGCGCCGTCCGACGCTGATCAACGCGGTGATCGACGAGACCGCAGGCACGGAAAGCGGACGCATCACGAGCCTGAACCCGGCCGCAGCCAAGAAGAAGTAGATCGGTCGGGGTCGGGCGGATGGCGACGATGCGCTCAGGCCTGACCCCTTACAAGGAGGTGACATGCAAGCGCTGAAGGATGTTCGCATTCTCGACATGACCCATGTGCAGGCGGGCCCGACCTGTTCGCAGCTGCTCGCCTGGATGGGGGCCGACGTGATCAAGTTCGAACCGCCGCAGGGCGACGCGACGCGCGGCCAGCTGCGCGACGTGCCCGGGGCGGACAGCCTGTACTTCACGATGCTCAACTGCAACAAGCGGTCGATCACGGTGAACATGAAGACCGCCGAGGGCCGTCAGGTGTTTACGGACCTGCTGAAGACCTGCGACATCGTGATGGAGAACTTCGGCCCGGGCGTGCTCGACCGCCTCGGCTTCACCTGGGACAAGGTGCACGAGATCAACCCGCGCATCGTGATGGGTTCGATCAAGGGGTTCGGGTCCTCGGGCCCGTATGCCGATTTCAAGGCCTACGAGAACGTCGCACAGGCGATGGGCGGGGCGATGAGCACCACCGGCGTGCCCGATGGCCCGCCGTTCGTCACCGGCGCGCAGATCGGCGACTCCGGCACCGGCCTGCACCTGGCGATCGGCCTGCTCGCAGCACTGCACCAGCGCGATCGCGACGGCGTCGGCCAGTATGTCGAGGTCGCCATGATGGATGGCGTGATGAACCTCTGCCGCGTCAAGTGGCGCGACCACCAGCGCCTGTGGCACGGGCCGCTGGCCGAGTACTCGGTCGGCACGCACAAGGGCATGGGCGAGACGCCGCGCGCGGGCAACGATTCCGGTGGCGGCCAGCTCGGCAACGCGATCCGCTGCGCGCCCGGTGGGCCGAACGATTTCATCTACGTGGTGGTGCAGGAAGCGGTCTGGGCCGCGCTTGCCAGGCGTATCGGGCCCGACCTCGGCCAACCCGAGCTCGACACCGACCCGCGCTTCTCGACCATCGACGAGCGCCGCCGCAACCAGGCCTCGATCTGGGAGATGCTCGGCGAGTTCGCCCGCAAGCACACCAAGCGCGAGATGATGGGCATCCTGAACGAACTGAACGTGCCTTGCGGCCCGATCATGTCGACGGAAGACCTGTTCACCGACGAGCATGTGAAGGGCCGCGAGATGATGGTCGAGCTCGACCATCCGCAGCGCGGCAAGTGGTACAACGTCGGCATGCCGATCAAGCTGTCCGCGTCGCCCGCGAAGATCGAGCGCTCGCCGACGCTGGGCGAACACACCGACGAGGTGCTGACCGCGGTGCTGGGATACGACGCGCAGAAGGTCGCCGCGCTGAAGACGGCCGGCGCATTCGCCGCGCCGCCGAAGAAGCCGAAATAACACGGAGATTGCCCCATGAAGGTTGTGATCATCGGCCAGCAGGACTTCGGCATGTCCGTGCTGGAGAAATTCCTGGCGCGCGGCGACGAGGTCGCGGCGGTGTTCTGTGCCCCGGAAAAGGCGGGCGGCAGGCCCGATCCGCTGAAGGTGGCTGCGGTCGAGAAGGGCCTGACCGTGTATCAGTTCCCGTCGCTGAAGACGCCCGAGGCGGAAGCGGCGATGCGCGGGCTGAACGCCGATATCGGCGTGATGGCCTACGTGCTGCAGTTTGCACCGCAGGCCTTCGTCAACATCCCGCGCCTGGGCACGATCCAGTACCACCCGTCGCTGCTGCCGAAATATCGCGGCCCGTCGTCGATCAACTGGCCGATCATTCGCGGCGAGAAGAAGACCGGCCTGACCATCTTCCGGCCGACCGACGGCCTGGACGAGGGTCCGGTGATCCTGCAGAAGGAATGCGACATCGGGCCCGACGAGACGATCGGCGAGGTCTATTTCAACAAGCTGTATCCGATGGGCGTGGCGGCAATGCTCGAGGCGGCCGACCTGGTGTTCGCCGGCAAGCACCAGGAAGTGGTCCAGGACGAGACGCTCGCCACCTACGAAGGCTGGTGTCGCGAGGCCGAGGCGCGGATCAACTGGGCGAACCATGTCGATTTCACCCATGACCTGATCCGGGGCTGCAACCCGGCGCCCGGCGCCTGGACAACACTCGGCGGCAAGAAGCTGCAGATCTTCGAGGCGCGCAAGCATGCCTACCGTACCTTCGGCGCCACCCGCGGCAAGGTTGGCGAGGTGACCGACGTGTCCGACAGCAGCTTCTTCGTCGGCTGCCAGGGCGGGCGGATCGAGGTGCTGCGGGTGAAACCGGAAGACGGGAAGAAGGTCGGCGCCGGCGAATTCGCGGCCAGCGGAGCCATCGCTGCCGGCGCCTTCCTGGGCACCTGATCGCGCGGCGCGCGGCTGCGGGCAGACGGCATGCGCCGGCCGACGGACGCGTGTCGCCGGCCGCGCTGACAGACATCGGGGGGCCGCCAGGCTCCTTTTTTTCTTGGCCCCGTGACGTCGTACCCGTTACAATGATTGCCGAATCAGGGACTTTGGTACCCTCGCGGTGAAACCGCTTGAATTCGAGGGCGAATTCAAAGGGTCCTGACAGTCCGGTCGGTGCCGACCCGCGCGGCACCGGCACGGTCGTGCACGCGCTCCGAAGCACACCCACGAAGACAAGAACCTCGAGGCAGGCACCGCAGGATGAAAGCCCCCGGCTTCTGGAAATCCGACTGGTTCACCGGCGTCGCGGTCGGCGTGCTCGTCGTGCTGCTTTCCGGAAGCGAACTGCTGCAGGGGCTCGAGCGCAAGGCCTACGACATGGGCGTGCGCTTCACGTCTGCCCAGCCGTCCGACCAGGTCGCGGTGATCGCCATCGACGACCAGAGCATCGCCAACATCGGACGCTGGCCCTGGCCGCGCGATGTCCATGCCCGGCTGACAGACATGCTGGCCCAGTCCAGGGCCCGGGTGATCGGCAACACGGTGTTCTTCACCGAGCCGCAGTTCGATCCGTCGAAGAACGTGAGCCACGCGAACATCCAGAAGCTGGGCGCGCTGATCGACAGCCCGTCGCTGCAGGGGCTTTCTGCGCCGGCCGCAGCCGAGGTTGACGCGATCCGCGGGCTCATCTCGGCCACCGAGTCGTCGATGAACACCGACCGGCCGCTTGCACGCAGCGTGCGCGAGAGCGGCAACGTGATCCTCGGCATGCTTTTCCAGCAGTTCGACCGCGAGCCGATCGGCAACCCCGATTCGCCGCTGCCCGATTACGTGGCCCGCAACGCGGTCGCCGCCGCCGCCGGCAATGCCGTCGACGCCTTCGACCTGCCGCTGTCCGGGCTGCTGCCCATGATCCCGTTCCCCGAGATCGGGGCCGTGGCCGCCGGTATCGGCCACCTCAACAACCAGCTCGACATCGATGGTGCGGTCCGGGCTGATGCCCTGGTCGTCCGGCACTATGACCAGTACCTGCCATCGCTCGCGCTGCTGCTCGCGGCAAGAAGCCTGAACCTCGCGCCCCGGGACATCCAGGTCGAGTACGGCAACGGCGTGCGGCTGGGC
>JBILGF010000346.1:0-3972 GCA_044351195.1 Burkholderiales bacterium | reverse complement strand
CAGGCTGGACGATTCAGTGGGCCTCGCGACCATCGTCGACTGGCGTCACGTCGAGCGCTACCGCATCTGAGATTGGCAGTGATCTTCGTATCCCGCATCCGTTTTCCCCGACGAATACGTCGCCACGATCTTCCGGCTGCCCGAACGGACATCGTGCGAACCACCCATGGAGGACACATGAGACATTGCAGGCAGGCGTTGCTGGCTGCGGCATGCGGCGTGCTGGTGCTTTCGCTGCCAGGACGCGCGCTCGCCCAGGGCTATCCGTCCAAACCCGTCCGCATGGTCGTGCCCTATCCGCCAGGGGGTGGCAGCGACACCGTCAGCCGGCCGCTCGCGCAGCGGCTCTCCGAACGGCTTGGCCAGCCGGTGCTCATCGACAATCGCGGGGGTGCCAGCGGCAATATCGGCATGGAGGTGGTCGCGCGCGCACCGGCCGACGGCTATACGCTGGTGTTCGCACTGAGCGCGCAACTGGCGGTCAATCCCAACCTGTTCGAGAAGCTTCCCTACGATCCGGTGGCGGACTTCGCTCCGATTGCCCTGGTCGCCACCGGCTCGGTGATGATCGCCGTGCATCCTTCGCTGCCGGTCAGGTCGGTCGCCGACCTGATCGCGCTGGCCAGGGCACGGCCCGACACGCTCACCTACGGTACCAGCGGCAACGGCAGCGCACCCCATCTTTCCGGGGAACTGTTCTCGACGATGGCGGGTATCCGGATGGTGCATGTCCCCTACAAGGGCGGCGGGGCCGCACTGTCGGACACGATCGCAGGCCATGTGCAGGTCGTGTTCTCGCCGCTGGTGACTGCGGCGCCCCATGTGAAGTCCGGCCGCCTGCGCGCGCTCGCGGTCACCACGTCGACCCGCGCCTCAGGCATGCCTGACCTGCCCACGGTCGAAGAGGCTGGCGTCAAGGGGTACGAGTCGAGCTTCCTCTACGGCGTGCTCGCGCCTGCCGGCACCGGGCGCGAGGTCATCGACAAGGTCAACGCGGGGATCCTGCAGGTGCTCAAGGAGCCGGGCTACCGCGGGCTGCTGGCCAACAACGGCATCGAACCCGGTGGCAGCACGCCCGAAGAACTGGGCGCGATCATCCGGGCAGATATCGTGAAGTGGGCCAGGGTGATCAAGCTGGCCAAGGTGAAGCCATGAGCGAGGAGGCACCGCGCCATGGCGCATCGCATGGCGTGATCGCGCCCTGGTGGTCGCTCGGCTACGTGATTCCCCATCTCTACACCGACCTGGATGCCTACCAGTTCTACCGTGTCGCGCCCGAAGGCATGCTGCTGGTGACCACTGGTCTTGACCTCGCCGAGTACAGCCTGCCTGCCGTCGAGCGCGAACTGCCGGTGCTGATGCAGCGCCTGGACGTGCTGCGCGAGAAGCGAGTCGACCGGATCGCGCTCTCCGGCGTGCCGATCGCCTCCGTGCTCGGCCGCACGCGCACGCTGGCGATGCTCGACCAGATGCAGCAGCACAGCGGCATCGCCTGCGACACCGATCTCGAGGCGCACATCGCCGCGCTCAGGCACATGGGTGCCGAGCGCATCGCGCTGGCGACCCGCTGGCCCGATGCGGTCAACGCAGCGCTCGTGGCCTACCTGGCGGAAGCGGGTATCGAAGTGGTGTCGCTGTGTTCCCGTGGACGCGATCTCGCGCAGAACAAGGCATCCAGCGCGGCGGCCGACCATGAACTCGCACTCGAACTCGGCGGCCAGGCGCTCGAGGCCGCGCCCCATGCGCAGGCGCTGCTTCTGCCGGGTGGCCTGTGGTTCGCGATCCATGCGGTGGAACCGATCGAGCGCCTGCACGGCGTGCCTGTCCTGCTCAACATCCTGTCCACCACCTGGGCAGCGCTCGATGCAGCCCGCGCCGCGGGACATCGGTTCACGATCGATCCGAGATGGGGCAGGGTGCTGGCCTCGCTTGCCAACTGAGCCGGACAGCGAGACCCAGACCGGATCGGGCAGCCCGCCCGGCACGCGCACCCCGAGCACCACGCGCACCCTGGGCCGGCGCAATCAACGACCTTCGCTCGGGTGCCCGCGCGACTGCCTGCAGATCAGAGCGCCATCTTGATGCCGGCTTCGCGCACGATCCTGGCGAAACGATCGCGCTCTTCACTCACGAACCGGGCGGCGTCCGCGCTTGTCGACCCGAGCGCATCCGTACCCTGGGAGACGAGCTTTTCCTTCACGTCCGGCACCGCCAGTGCGCGTGTGACTTCGGCGTGCAGGCGGCTCACCACGTCTGCCGGTGTCCCAGCTGGCGCGAGCAGGCCTTGCCAGCTGCCAGTGACGAAACCGGGAAAGGTCTCGGCCACCGCAGGGGTGGCGGGCAGGCTCGCCACCCGCTTCTCGCTCGAGACCGCGAGCAGCTTCAGTCGACCGCTTTTCACGTGAGGCATCGTCTGCAGCATGCCCAGCAGCACCGCGTCGGCCTGGCCGATGACCACGTCCATCGCCGACTGGGCACCGCCGCGACCGGTGATGATCTCCCACGTGATGCCGGCTCTCTGGGCGAACAGGACCCCCGCGAGGTAGGGCGCACTTGCCGGACTGGAAGCGTAGCTCAGTCCGCCCGGCCGCTTCTTCGCCAGTGCCACCAGTTGCGGTACCGTGTTCGCCGGTACGTTGGGGTGCACGCAGAAGAGGTGCGCCGAGTAGGTGAGCATGGTCACGGGCGAGAAGTCGCGCACGAGATCGAACGCGGCCTTCGTGTTCAGCACCTGATTGATCAACAGCGACCCGACGTCGGCGAGCAGCAGCGTGTAGCCGTCCGCAGGGCTTTTCGCGACGAGCCCCGCGCCGATGCTGCCGGAGGCGCCAGGCCGGTTGTCGACCAGGATCTGCTGGCCGACGCGCTGCGAGACTTCATTGCCGACGAGGCGCGCGAGGATGTCCGAGGTACCGCCAGGCGGGAACGGCACCACGATCCGGATCGGTTTGGTCGGATAGGCCTGCGCGTGCGCGCCGAAGGCGGCCGCGAGTGCAATCAGGCAGGCACCGGCACTCGCGGCGATGCGCGATGCGCGGTCGACCGCGTTCGGGCGCGCGTTGCGGGTCATGGGAATCCTCCTCCGGTCTGGGCACGCGCGCGCCGCGTTCTGCGCTCCGACCCGGGACTCGACTCTGCGGCCTGCGCCGGTCTCTGGACGGACAGGCTCTTCAGGCCAGTTTTTTTGCGGAACATCACCGTATCACCGAGGCTCGAAACAATCAACGGCACCGATTCCTGGCACCGATTCCCGGCACCGAGTCCGGCAAGGTCGCCTGCCCCGCGCCCCGTCGCGACGCCATTGTCGCGACGCCATGGCTGCGCGTTGCCTTGCACCGCAAGACACCGTTTGGTCCTGGCATCGCTGATGCCGTGGATTTACATTCGTGCTGCCCTCCGAACTGCGGCGGCGGCAGAGGGCGAACGCAGCTGCTGTCGACGATGCGCACTACCTGGTTCACGTGCCGGGGCGACACTTCGCCACCAGCCCTGGGCGAAACGGCGTCATGCCACCGTCATCGAACTGTTGCATCGTGGGTGCTGGCAGGATCCTCCATCCATGCAGGCAGGCGACATGACCGACGAGACCGGAAACACCCGGGAAGACCCGATCGAAATGATGCAGCGGATGCACCGCGACATCATCGACAGCTACGACGAAGAACTCGAGATGGAGGTCGATGACCGCGACCTCGGCGAGCCCGGTGCGGAGCGTTCGGAAGAAGAGAAGGCGCGTCGGCGCCTCTACTTCAGGGAACTGTTCCGGCTGCAGGGCGAACTGGTCAAGCTGCAGGACTGGGTGGTCGCCTCGCGCCACAAGGTGGTGATCCTTTTCGAGGGCCGCGATGCCGCTGGCAAGGGCGGCGTCATCAAGCGGATCACCCAGCGGCTCAACCCTCGGGTGTGCCGGGTGGCCGCACTGCCCGCGCCCAACGACCGCGAACGCACCCAGTGGTACTTCCAGCGCTATGC
>JBILGF010000345.1:0-3974 GCA_044351195.1 Burkholderiales bacterium | reverse complement strand
CGCCTCGTCGGTCTGCTCGCGGCGCGTCTGCAGGCTGATCTGGAACGGCCCGCGTTCAAGCCACGGCTGGATCGAGCTGGACACACCGTACGCGAAGCCACGCTTCTCGCGCACTTCCGAGACGAGGCGCGAGGAGAAGCCACCACCACCGAGCACATGGTTGCCGACCACGAGCGCGAAGAAATCCGGATCGCTGCGGCTGGCCGCCGGCATCCCGATCAGGACATGACTCTGCAGCGACGGATGCGCGACGCGCCGGATCTGTGCCGACGCCAGCGAGGCCACCGGCGGCAGCGTCGCTCGCACGCTGCCCGGGGGCAATGCGCCGGCGACCTGGCGCGCGATCTCTGCGGCTTCGGCGCGCGACGCATCACCGACGATCGACACCACTGCCGATACGCCGCTGTAGTAGCGGCGACGGAAGTCGACCACGGTATCGCGTGTCAGTACGCGCACGCCTTCGGCATCGCCCAACGGCCGTGCCGCATAGGGGTGGCTTCCGTACGCGGCGGCAAAGAACAGCCGGCTGGCCAGGATTCCCGGCCGCGTCGCCTCCTCGCGCAGGCTGCTTCCGATCCGGGCGCGCTCGCGTTCCAGCGCCGACACCGGGAAGTCCGGGCTCTGCACGACCCGAGCGAACACATCGACCGCCTGGTCGCGCTCGTTCCGGGACGACAGCGTGCGCAGCACGAAGCCGGCACGGTCGACATCGATGCGTCCGGAAAGCTGCGCACCGACATCGCCGAGACGGCGCGCGATGTCCTCCTCGGTCAGATTGCCGGCGCCGAACCGGGCCAGGTGCTGGGTCATCGCCGCCAGCCCGGAGCGATCCGGAGGATCGAATGCCGAACCTGCGCGAAAGTCGACAGCCACGTCGATGATCGGCACCGCGCGCGACTCGACGAACAGCACGCGCGCACCGTTGTCCATCGTCCAGGCCTGCACGACCGGCCCGCTGGCCCAGGCGGCCCCTGTGGCAGCGATCAGCGCCAGGGCTGCGGCATAGGGCAACCTGCCACGACGGGCGGCAGCACGCGCTGCGCCAGGCACCTGGCATGGCACCGCTCCTGCCTGTCCCGGCAGCCATGCCCGCAGCGCCCGCACCATCCGCTCAGTCGACATGCCGGGCATCCCTGGGCGGCAGCGACGGCTTGCGCTGGCCGGACGCGAGCGGCTCGAGTATCGCGACGGTCATCCGGTCATCGATCAGGTAGCGCCGCGCAACCTCGCGCACCTGCTCGGCCGTCACCGCCCGGGTGCGCGCGGCGAAGCGGTCGAACACCCGGGCCGAGTGGCCGGTCATTTCCGCATGGCCGATACGGCTCGCCTGCGTGAACAGCGAATCCTGCTGGAACAGGTGATGCGCGACCAGCTGGTTGCGCGCGCGCGCGAGTTCATCGGCCGTAATGCCGTCGCGCGCCAGCCGCGCGAGCTCGGCACGCAATGCAGCCTCGAGATCGGCGACGCTGCGGCCCTCGCCCGGTGCCGCGCCGATCACGAACAGCCCGGAGCCGCGCTGGAACTTTTCGTACGTGGCATTGACCGAGCCGGCCACCCGTGTCTCGCGCACCAGCGCACGCGGCAGACGAGCCACCTCGCCCGCGTCGAGCACCGACTCGAGTACCTCGAGGGCATAAGGTTCCCAGTCGCGGTCGGCATCGCGCAGCACCGGTACATGGAAGCCGAGCATCAGGAACGGACTGTGCGCCGCGCCCTGCAACACCACGCGCCGCATCCCGCGCTGTTCCGGCTCGGCGGGCGGCGACCGGCGCGGCAGCGGACGCGCCGCGATCCGCCCGAAATGACGGTTCGCCATCCGGAACACCTGCTCGGCGTCGACGTCGCCCACCACCACCAGCACCGCGTTGTTCGGCACGTACCAGCGACGATGGAACTCGCGCGCGTCCTCGATCGTCAGGCTCTCGAGATCGCTCATCCAGCCGATCACCGGCGCGCGGTACGGATGGACCGTGAAGGCAGTCGCATACAACTGCTCCATCAGTGCCGCCCGCGGCCGGTCGTCGGTGCGCCATCGGCGCTCTTCCATCACCACCTGCATCTCGCGCGCGAACACGTCGGGCTGCATCACGAGGTTGGCCATGCGCTCGGCTTCGAGTTCCATCACCGCAGGCAGCTGATTCGCGGCCAGCTGCTGGTGGTATGCGGTGTAATCGCGGCCGGTGAACGCATTGTCCCGGCCACCGATCCGGGCGATGCGGCGCGAGAACTCACCATCGGACAGGCGACGCGTGCCGCGGAACATCATGTGCTCGATCACGTGCGCCAGCCCGGTCAGGCCCTTGCTTTCGTCGACGCTGCCGACGCGGTACCAGAGCATCGACGTGACCACCGGTGCACGCCGATCCTCGCGCACGACGATCTTCATTCCGTTGTCGAGCACCCGCTCGGCGGTGCTGCCCGCCGGCGAGCTGGCGGCCAGCATGGCAGTCCCGAGAAGCAGCAGGAGAAGCGCTGCCAGCGACACCGGGCCGGTCAACAGGGTGCGCGACCGAAGAGGGATGGAAACTCGTAACATCGCCTGCGGGGTCGTGACCCGATCCACCTTCGGTTCTGATTGCGCGAGGAGAAGTATGTTTGGTTTCCTGAAACCGGGCAAGGAAGCCCCTGCGTCCCGCGATGACCCTTCGACGGTCGATGCCCGGGCCGCGGACGCCGCCAGGCAGCCGCAGGACACATCCGTCGCAGATGCGCCGGCGGCGCCCTCACGACCCGGCTGGGCGCAACGCCTCAAGGCGAGCCTGCGCGCGACCCGGGAACAGCTCAATCGCAGCGTCGGCGGTACCCTCGGCGCCCCGATCGGCGACGTCGGCGGGCAGATCGCGGGGCTGTTCGGGCTGGGCCGGAAGATCGACGAGGCGCTGTTCGAAGAACTCGAGACGGCACTGCTGGCCGCAGATGTCGGCGTCGGCGCGAGCCAGTTGCTGATCGACGACCTGCGCCGGCGCGCGCGCAAGGATGGGCTGACCGATGCGTCCCAGCTGCAGTCGGCGCTGGCCGACGCGCTGACCAGCCTCCTGCAGCCGCTGGCGAAACCGCTCGACGTGAGCACCCACAAACCCTTCGTGATCATGCTCGCCGGAGTGAACGGTGCCGGCAAGACCACGACCATCGGCAAGCTCGCTGCCCGTTTCCGCGCCGAGGGGCGCAGCGTGCTGCTGGCCGCAGGCGACACCTTCCGCGCCGCGGCGCGCGAGCAGCTCGAAGTCTGGGGTGAACGCAACGGCGTCACCGTGATCTCGCAGCAGTCCGGCGACCCGGCCGCAGTGATCTTCGATGCGATCCGCGCGGCGCAGGCGCGCGGCATCGACGTGGTGCTGGCCGACACCGCCGGCCGGCTGGCCACCCAGATACACCTGATGGACGAGATCCGGAAGGTGAAGCGGGTGATCGGCAAGGCGCTGGACGGCGCGCCTCATGAAGTGCTGCTGGTGCTCGACGGCAATACCGGCCAGAACGCGCTCGCCCAGGTCAAGGCGTTCGACGCCGCCCTCGGCGTGACCGGGCTGGTCGTCACCAAGCTCGATGGCAGCGCCAGGGGTGGCGTGCTCGCGGCGATCGCGCGCGAGCATCCCGTCCCCATCCGGTTCATCGGCATCGGCGAGGCGATCGACGACCTGCAACCGTTCGAGCCGCGCGAATTCGTCTCGGCCCTGTTCGACTGAGGACGCGGCACGCATGATCGAACTCGAGCATGTCGGGAAGCGCTATCCCGCAAGCGCCGGCAGCGGCGGACACGAGGCACTGCGATCGGTCACGCTCACGATCGGCAGCGGCGAGTTCGCGGTGGTCACCGGCCGCTCCGGTGCCGGCAAGAGCACGCTGCTGACACTGATCGCCGGCATCGAGCAGCCGACCGCGGGCACGATCCGGGTGTATGGCCAGGACATGGCCGGCTCGCGCCGGGCACTGCCTTTCATGCGGCGCAGGATCGGCCTCATCTTCCAGGACCACAA
>JBILGF010000344.1:0-3983 GCA_044351195.1 Burkholderiales bacterium | reverse complement strand
CGTGCGCCTGTTCGCCGGTGAAGCCGGCTTCGAGTCCACAACCGTCGCCCAGGACCTCGAACCCGAGTTCATCGCCATCTCCCCCGATGGCACCACCGCCTTCGTCACGCTGCAGGAGAACAACGCAATCGCGGTGCTCGATATAGCGCGTGCCACCTTCACCGGTATCGTGCCGCTGGGCCTGAAGAGCTTCCTCGGGTTGCCGTTCGACGGCAGCGACCGCGACGGTCCTGGCAATAGCGCGGCGATCAACCTGCAGACTGACCGGCCGGTGTTCGGTCAGTACATGCCCGATGCGATCGCATCGTTCTCGAGCGCAGACGGTCGTAGCTGGTACCTGATCGCCAACGAGGGCGATGACCGCGACGACTTCATCACGCCCGACGAGACCGCGCGCGTCTCGGCGCTGAACCTGGATGCCGAGCGTTTCCCGGATGCGGCCGCGCTCAAGACCAATGGCGAGATCGGGCGTCTCACGGTATCGAATGCGCCCGGCAACAACGGCGACACCGATGGCGACGGCGATATCGACCGTATCCTCGCCTACGGGGCCCGCTCGTTTTCGATCCTCAATGCGGACGGCATGATCGTCTTCGACAGCGGCTCGCACATGGAGCAGTTCGTCGCTGCAGGGGGCGCGTTCACGAACGCGGACGGCAGTGGCCTGTTCGACGACACTCGTTCGGACAACAAGGGTCCGGAGCCTGAAGGCCTGACCGTCGGTCGTGTCGGCGATCGCACGCTGGCTTTCGTGGGCCTCGAGCGCGGGGGTGGCGGCGTGATGGTCTATGACGTCACGAACCCGCTCTCGGTGAGCTTCGTGGAGTACCTGCGCCGCCCGGGAGACGTGTCGCCCGAGGGCCTCGTCTTCGTCGGCGGCGCAGACAGCCCGAACGGGCAGGCACTGCTGGTGGTGGCCAACGAGGTGTCCAACACGGTCAGCGTGTTCCAGAACCAGACCTACACGCTGCAATTGCTGCACCTGTCCGACGGCGAGGCAGGCCTGCTCGCATCGAGCACCGCGCCGGCTCTTGCCGCGATGATCGAGCGGTTCGAGGACGCCTACGCCAACAGCATCACGCTCGCGGGTGGCGACAACTTCATCCCGGGACCGTTCCTCGCGGCGGGCACCGACAGCTCGGTCATCGCCGCGCTCAACGCGGTGAGCGGCTCGACCCTTGCCCCCAGCGCGACGGTGCCTATCGCTGCAGCCGACATCGTGATCCACAACCTGCTGGGAGTCGAGGCGTCGACGATCGGCAACCACGAGTTCGACCTGGGCTCGCGCGTGTTCCGCGACTCGTTCACTCCGGGTGGCGGCTATGTCGGCGCGCAGTTTCCATACCTGTCGGCCAACCTTGACTTCAGCGGCGACGGCGATCTCAGCAGCCGGTTCAGCAACACGCCTGCGACGCCGGGTCTGGAACTTGCCAGCAGCCTCAAGGGACGGATCGCGCCCTCGGCGGTGATCGTCGAGGGCGGCGAACGGATCGGTCTCGTGGGCGCGACAACCCAGCTGCTCGAGGCGATTGCCTCGCCGTCGGGTACCGAGGTGCGGGGCTTCCCGACCGGCCCCGGTGCCAACGGCGAAGTCGATAACATGGATCTGCTGGCCGCCCAGCTGCAGCCGGTGATCGACGACCTGATCGGCCAGGGCGTGAACAAGATCATCCTGATGTCGCACCTGCAGGTGCTGGCCAACGAGCGGCTGCTGGCGACCAAGCTTTCCGGCGTGGACATCATTCTCGCCGCTGGTTCGAACACCCGGCTCGGGGATGCCAACGATACGGCGGTCGCCTTCCCGGGACACGCAGCGACCTTCGCCGATACCTATCCGGTGGTAATCCGCGACAAGACCGGCGGCAACACGCTGCTGGTCAACACCGACAACGAGTACACCTACCTCGGCCGGCTGGTGGTCGACTTCGACAACGCCGGCAACATCCGTCTCGACAGCCTCGCGGCCAATGCGCTCATCAATGGTGCCTACGCTGCAACCGAGGCGAACGTCGCCCGCGCATGGGGCGTCGACGTTGCCGAGCTGGACACGACCGCGTTCGCGGCGGGCACGCGCGGCGCACTGGTGTCGACGCTCACCGATGCCGTCCAGTCGGTGATCGAGGCCAAGGACGGCAACGTCTACGGTTTCTCGACCGTCTATCTCGAAGGGGAGCGCGCGAAGGTCCGCTCGGAGGAGACCAACCTCGGCAACCTCACGGCCGACGCCAATCGCTACGCTGCGCTCGAGGCGCTGGGGGATCAGGCGGGCGATGGCTTGGTCGTGTCGATCAAGAACGGTGGCGGCATCCGGGCGCAGATCGGCGCGATCTCCCCACCCAAGGCCGATGGCACGGTCGACCTGCTACCTCCGGAGGGGGGCGTCTCGCAGCTCGACATCGAGAATTCGCTGCGCTTCAACAACCAGCTGATGGTGTTCGACACCACGCCCGAGGGGCTGAAGGCGATCCTAGAACACGGCGTGGCGGCCGGAACCGGCCAGGGGCGCTTCCCCCAGCTGGCCGGCGTCGCCTTCTCCTGGGATCCGGACTTCGCGGCAGGTTCGCGCGTGAATGACATCGCGCTGGTCGGTGACGACCAGCGCGTCAATCTCTACAACGATGGCGTCAAGCTCGCGTCCGCACCCGCGACGATCACGGTCGTCACGCTCACTTTCCTCGCCAACGGCGGCGACAGCTACCCGATGAAGGCCAACGGCGAGAACTTCCGCTATCTGGTCGAGGGGCAAGACGGTGGGGGGACCTTGCGGTTCCTGAGCCCGCCGGTGGACGAAGCACTCAACTTCACTGCCGCCTCGACGATCGCGGAATACATTCAACTCGATGCGCTGGATGCGCCGCTCGGCGAGCAGTCGGCGCTGGCGACCTACCTGGAGACCTTCCACGGCACCGAGGCGACCGCCTTCGCCCAGGCGGAAACCCCGCTCGCGCAGGACACCCGGATCCAGAACCTCAACTTCCGCAGCGAGGATGTGCTGACAACCGAACTGGGTGCCGGTGACGTACGGTTCATCGCCGCCAACAGCGACTCGACCGACGCCTTCTCGTTCATTCTGTTGCGTTCGGTGACCTCCGGCACGCAGATCGGCTTCACCGACCGCAACTTCAGCGAATCGACTGGCATGCCCACGAGCGGCGAGGGCGCCTACCTCTGGACGGCCGACCGTGGGTACGCCGCCGGTACGATCGTGACGATACAGCCGGACGCGCCAGAGGGTCCGATCGCCAACCGGGGCATCGTCCGCGGCGACGGGGGTGGCCTGTCCGCCTCGGGCGAGACGATCTACGCCTTCCAGGGCAGCATCGCCGGGCTGCTCGAGAGTGATGCGGGTGCGATCACGATCGACCGCCTGCTGGCGAGCCTCAACGTGGGCGGTGCGGCAGCGGGTGACGTGCCCACGAGCATCGCCGCGGCGTCGCAGAGCTTCAATGCCGACAACGCGAAGTTCGCAGGATCGACTGGCGCGACCGATGTCGCCGCTCTGGTCGCGCTGATCGACAACCCGGCGAACTGGACGCTGAACGACACCACCGCGTTCGCGCTGAGCAACGGAAGCCTTTTCTGAGCACTCGCCAGCGAGCGGTACAGTCAGCGGGCAGGCCGTGTGCGGCCTCCCCGCCCAACGGGGTGTGGTCACGCGACGTTCATGCGGGTCGGCCACGCATCGGTCGAGGCGGGAGCTGCCGCCTGAGCGTGTGGGTGGACTGTTTCAGGATGGCAGGTTGTCTCGTGCGGCGTGCCGCGATCGTCGGGGTTGCGCTGTTCACCCTCGCGGTGCACGGGGTGCATGCGGATGACGATCTGGCTCGCCTGCTCGACCAGGCCATGGCGAGCCACCCGGTGGTGCAGGGCCGCAGGGCAGCGCTGGAGGCGTCGCGCACCGATCGCGAAGGTGCCGAGTGGCAACGGTTTCCCACGCCGTCGCTGGAGGCGAGCCGTCGTGATTCCGGTGCATCAGCCAGCCT
>JBILGF010000343.1:0-3998 GCA_044351195.1 Burkholderiales bacterium | reverse complement strand
GTCGGTGGTGTCGTCGGCCTGGCCGGAGATGATCAGCGGCGTGCGCGCCTCGTCGATCAGGATCGAGTCGACCTCGTCGACGATCGCGTAGTGGAGCGGCCGCTGGCGCTTCTCGGACAGCTGGTACTCCATGTTGTCGCGCAGGTAGTCGAATCCGAACTCGTTGTTCGTGCCGTAGGTGATGTCCGCGCCGTAAGCGCTCTTCTTGTCGCCGGTTTCCTGCTGGGTCAGGATCACGCCCACTTCAAGCCCGAGGAAGCGGTACACCCGCCCCATCCATTCGGCATCGCGCTGGGCAAGGTAGTCGTTCACCGTCACCACGTGCACGCCCTTGCCGGCCAGGGCGTTGAGGTAGGCCGGCAGGGTCGCCATCAGCGTCTTGCCCTCGCCGGTGCGCATCTCGGCGATCTTGCCGTTGTGCAGGACCATGCCGCCGATCAGCTGCACGTCGAAATGGCGCATGCCGAGCACCCGGCTGGAGGCCTCGCGCACCACGGCGAACGCTTCGGGCAGCAGCGCGTCGACCGGCTCGCCGCTGGCCACGCGCGCCTTGAACGCAGCCGTCTTCGCAGCGAGTTCGGCATCGCCGAGCGACTTGAGCGAGGGCTCGAGCGCGTTGATGCGCGCGACGGTCTGGCCGTAGCTCTTGAGCAGGCGCTGGTTGCGGCTGCCGAAAATCTTCTTGAGGAGGTCTGGGAACATCGGTCGCTGCTGAAGGGTTGCCGGGGGCGGCCCGGTCGGCCGGAAACCCCTTAGTTTAACCGGGTAGGGGCCGATGTCGGCGCACCGATTGAAGGAAACGGCCGGATTGACGTGCAGGCGGACATTTCAGGCCCGAAGCGGCCGTTACTTCCGGGGACGGCAAGCCGCGGACGTGCCGCAGTCGCGCGAGGGTGTCAGCCCGCAGGCTTCAGGAAACGGTTCGGATTCTGCGCGAGCCCGCGGTGCCTCACCTCGAAGTGCAGGTGCGGCCCGGTGGAACGCCCGGTGGACCCGACATCGGCAATGCGGTGGCCGCGCCGCACGACATCGCCGACCTTCACGTGCAGCACCGAGGCATGCGCATAGCGGGTCAGTAGATCGTTGCCATGGTCGATCTCGACCATGTGGCCGTACTGGGCATGGTACTCCGCGACCGTGACCACGCCGCTGGCCGCAGCCACGATCGGCGTGCCGGTGTCGGCGAAGAAGTCCACGCCGTCGTGAAAGGTATTGCGGCCGGAGAACGGATCGATGCGCCAGCCGAAGTTGGACGAAAACTGGCCGCTGGCGACCGGCATGCCGCTGGGCATGAAGCTGCGGCGCGCGAAATCGAGACTGACGATGGATTCGATGATGCCCAGCCGCTCCGCGCGGTCATCCACCTGGCGCGACAGGAGGTCGAGTTTCTGGCCGAGTTCACCGACCGACAGTTCGCGCGGGATGGCGGCACCCGGGCCGGGGGCCACTGCCGGACCGGCAGCACCATCGCGCCCGATCGAGATCGCGGGTGCTGGCCCGCCACGCCCCGGAGCCTGGTCGAACAGGTAGTCCTGGGGCTTGAATCCTGCACTGCGTGCCAGTCGCTCACCGAGGGTGTCGAGTCGCAGCAGCCGCGCCTGCATCTCGCCCAGCCGGGTAGCCATCATGTCGATGCTGTCGCGCAGCAACGCCTGGCCGTCGGCGGCCTGGGCGGCCGCGTCGTCCCCGCGCCCGGACGCAAACATCGAATGACTGCCGGCGGCCGCACCGATCGCAGCCTGCACCCCGGTGACCGTCATGGCGATCGCCAGGGTCAGTGCCACGAGCAGACCTGCGACCTGAAAGCCGTTGAGTGCTATCGTCTTTCCGCTACCCAGATTTCCTGAAACGATGATGACGTTCAATGTTCTGATCTCCGCTCCATCCTGCCCGTGCGGCTGCGGCGATACGACGCTCGGACGATCACCCCTGGTGATCGGTCCACGATGACCTCGCGATCGTTCGGCGACTTCGTGCAGTCGGAAGACCGACTGCGGATGCTGCACGGAGAGGCCCGGCGCCTCGGGAGGCTGCAGGCTCGACTGGACGAACTGCTTCCGGTTTGGGTTTCGGGTTGCGTTTCGGTCGCCGCTCTGCGCGACGGCGTACTGACAATCGTGACTTCGAGCCCTGCAGTGGCGACCTCGGTGGGTCAGATTGCACCGAGGCTTGCGGCAGAAATCCGCAACAACGAGCCGGAGGTTACGTCATTGAAGGTGACGGTGCAACCCGGCGAGGCGCGCACGGCTGCACCGCCCGGACTTCCGCCACCGGAACCGCTGTCGGCCGATACGCGTTCGAAACTGATGGAACTGGCAGCGAACGTCGGCGATCCGCGCCTGAAAAAGGCGCTGGAAACGCTGGGCAGGCGCGGCGATCGAGGTTCCGACCCGGGTCGCTAGATGGCCAGGATCACCCGCTCGAGGATCAGCAGCAGGCCCATCGCAAGCAGGAAGACCACGCAGAACCGGAACGTATTCCACGCGAAATTCAGATACTTGCGCTGCCGGGTGAAGACGTAGGCGACCAGCGAGACTCCGATCGTCGCGATCACGGCAAACAGGATCAGCCGGATGACGATCGCCATGGGCGCTCAGCCGAAGGCAGGCTGAAGCCGGGCAAAGGCCGGTGCGCGCTCCTGCTGATCGAAGGTGACCGTTTCGAAGGCGCTGGCATCGGCCAGCAGTGCCCGCAGCAGCTGGTTGTTCATGGCATGGCCGGTCTTGTGGCCGGAGAACGCGCCGATCAGCGGATGCCCGAGCAGGTAGAGGTCGCCGACACAGTCGAGAACCTTGTGCTTCACGAACTCGTCGGCATAGCGCAGGCCGTCCGGATTCAGCACACGGTACTCGTCCATCACCACTGCATTGTCGAGCGTGCCACCCAGGGCGAGCCCCTGCGCGCGCATCGCCTCGACGTCCTGCATGAAGCCGAAAGTACGCGCACGGCTGACTTCGCGCAGGTAGGACTGGTCGGCGAAGTCGATGGTCGCCTTGTTGCCGGAGCGCTCGAAGACCGGGTGCCGGAAATCGATCGACAGGGTTATCCGGAAGCCTTCGAACGGATCGAGGCGCGCCACCTTGTCGCCCTGCACCACCTCGACTGTCTTCAGCACCCGCACGAAGCGCTTGGCTGCAAGCTGCTCGTCGATCCCTGCAGACTGGAGCAGGAAGACGAACGGCCCGGCACTGCCATCCATGATCGGCAGTTCGGGGCCGGACAGGTCGACGTGCAGGTTGTCGATACCCAGGCCGGCCAGCGCAGACATGAGGTGCTCGATCGTCCACACCTTGTTGTCGCCATCGCCCAGGCAGGTCGCCAGACGGGTATCGGTCACTCCGTGGGCCAGCGCCGGCAGATCGGCCGCACCGGGCAGGTCTGTCCGGTGGAAAACGATGCCGGTATCGGGCGCAGCCGGACGCAGGGTCATCTCGACCTTGTGGCCGGTATGCAGACCGACGCCGGTCGTGCTGATTCTGGTCTTCAGGGTGCGTTGTGCGAGCATTTTCCGTCCGGCTCCGGGCGGGCTTCACGAGTCAAGCCGATGATGATAGCGCCGATCCGGCCCGTTCGGCCGGGAAAGCGGGGATGCCCGGCGCATCCCCGCCTCTTGATGCGTGTTTCGCGTGCGATTTCGCGTGTTCTCGCGCGGATCGTCGTTCCTGCGCCCTTCCGCGTCTCGCACGTGCCGCCGCTCGCCGTCGCCCGCTCAGTCCGCCTGCTTGCGCAGGAAAGCGGGGATGTCGTACATCTCCAGCCCGGACTGCTTCAGCGCCTCGACGGTCGCGACCGCGTCGCGCGTCTTGCGCCGGAACACCGCCGGCTCATCCAGTTCGCCGTATCTCGCGCCCGCCGCTGCGCCGGCACCCTGTGCGATCAACTCGACCGGGCTGTTGTCGGTCCCGGTCTTCACCACGGTAAACGCCTTCGGCTGGGCGCGGTTGACCGCGTTGCCCAACCCGGTCGCGACGATGGTGACGCGAATCGAGTCGCCCATC
>JBILGF010000342.1:0-4015 GCA_044351195.1 Burkholderiales bacterium | reverse complement strand
GCCGCCCATCGCGCCCTGCGACTTCTGCTGCACCTTCGGATGCTTCACGCCGATCGCCGACTGCACGGTCGATTTCGGACGCAGCCGTGCGTTGCGCGCCAGCGTGCTGGCGCGCACCACCAGCGCGACGGTGGTGAAGCCGATCGCCCAGAGGGCCAGTGCGTCCGTGTAGCCCCGCGCGAGCAGCGCTGCGAGCAGCGTGGCGAAGGTGAAGCCGGATGCACAGCCGAGCAGGAAGAAATTGACCAGCGTCAGCGGTGACGCCCACTCCTGCAGGAAGCGCAGACAGGCGTAGATCATCCCGGTACAGATGAACAGCGCGATGCAGCACACCAGCGCCACCGCACCCAGCGGCACGGACCAGACGGATCCGGTCGCATAGGCGACGCCGTAGGCAGCCACGGCGACGGCGAAGGCCGGCAGCGCGATCACCTCACGCGACAGCCATGACGTACGCCACATCGTCGCCGCGCGCCAGGCGCGTTCGGGCCGGCCGAGGTGCCAGAACGACGCCAGCAGCCCGAGTGCGGAGAACAGCACGGAAAGCACACAGCCAGCGATGATGAACGATGGCATCGGCAGCTCCGCCAGCCCGAGCCGGGACACGGTGTCGATCGAGAACACCGCAATGAACAGCCCCTGGGCGACACCGATCAGCGTGGTGAGGAAGATCACGGAGAAAGCGGGATGCATGTCAGCGTCCTCCTGCGGCCGGTGCCGACGCCGGATCTGCGGCGGCCTGCGCCTCGGCGATCAGCGCCGCCAGCGTGCCCGGGATACGGCCATCGACATTCAGCGGCGAGTCTATCCGGCCAACCTGGTCGGCCTCGACCGGCACGGTCGCCTTGCGCCGCGGCAGGTAGTGATTGGCCGGCTCGGTGCCCCACTCGGGCATCAGCGCATAGCCGCCGCGCTCCCGGATCGCGACCGACACTTCCGAGTCGGGGTCATGGATGTCTCCGTACAGCCGGGCACTGGTCGGGCAGGCCACCACGCAGGCCGGCTTGCGCTGCGCCTCGGGGATCGCCTGATCGTAGATGCGATCGACGCACAGCGTGCACTTCTTCATCACCTGCTGCTTCTCGTCGATCTCGCGCGCGCCGTAGGGACAGGCCCAGGCGCAGTACTTGCAGCCGATGCACTTGTCGTAGTCGACCAGCACGATGCCGTCTTCCTTGCGCTTGTACGACGCGCCGGTCGGGCACACCGGCACGCAGGGCGGGTCTTCGCAGTGCAGGCACGACTTCGGGAAGTGGACCGTCTCGGTGCACGGGAACTCGCCCACCTCGTAGGTCTGCACCCGGTTGAAGAAGGTGCCGGTCGGATCCTTGTCGTAGGGGTTCTCGTCGCTGAGGAAGCCGGCCACACCGGAGGTATTCCATTCCTTGCAGCTGGTGACGCAGGCGTGGCAGCCGACGCAGACGTTCAGGTCGATGACCAATGCAAGCTGGGTCAACGCGGTTCTCCCTTCTTCAGTTCACGGCTCACGGCAGTCATCTCGGGAGCCAGCCCCTTGCCGGCGAAGAACGCCTGCCAGCCGCGGCGGGTCGGCGTGGTGCCGGGCATCGCCGGCATCGATTCGAACTGCGGGAAGCTCTGTTTCGGCTCGTCCGCGCCAGCCTTGCTGATGCGCACGCGAACGTCATACCAGCCAGCCTGCCCGGTGATCGGATCCGAATTGGACAGGCGCGCGCCCGAGGCATCGGCCGGCAGTTCCTCCGAGATCAGGTGGTTGAGCAGGAAGCCCTTCTGCGACTCGTTCGCTTCGGGGCCCAGGTTCCAGGCGCCCTTCGCCTTGCCGATGGCGTTCCAGGTCCACACCGTGCCCGGTTCGACCGCCTCGGTGTAACGGCACAGGCAGCGCACCCGGCCATGCATCGACTCGACCCAGATCCAGTCGTCGTCGGCAATGCCGGCCGCCTGCGCGGTGGCCGGGTTCACCATCAGGTAGTTGTGAGCGTGGATCTGGCGCAGCCACGCGTTCTGGGAATCCCACGAGTGGTACATCGCCATCGGCCGCTGGGTGACGGCGTTCAGCGGATAGCGCTCGCGGTCGGTCGCCTGTGCCTCGAGCGGTGGATACCAGAACGGCAGCGGGTCGAAATAGGTCTCGACGCGCTCGCGCAGCGACTCGGGCGGCCGGCGCGTACTGGTGCCCTTCCCTTGCGCGGCCAGGCGGAACTTCTGCAGTACCTCGCAGTACAGCTGGATCACCACCGGGTCGGCATGCAGGCGCAGCTTGTTCTTCACCGCCCAGTCGTTGTAGCCCTGGTTCCAGTTGCGCATGTGCTGGTGTTCCGGCGGCATCGCGTAGTGGAACACGCAGTTGTTCTTCGCGTACATCTCCCACTGGTCCGGGTTGGGCTCGCCGACCAGGGCCTTGTCGCCGTTCACGCCACGATAGCCCGCCAGGAAGCCCACGCCGGAATCGGGCGCGGTCTGGAAGTTGATCACGAAGTCCTTGTAGTCCTTGAACTTGCGCGACCCGTCGGCGGCGGTGAACGCCGGGAACTTCAGGCGCGAGGCGAGTTCGACCACCACGTCCTGGAACGGCTTGCAATCGCCCTTCGGGGGCACCACCGGCACCCGCACCGAATCGCACGGGCCGTCGAACTCGGAGATCGGCCGGTCGAGCAGCGACATCGCATCGTAGCGCTCGAGGTAGGTGGTATCCGGCAGCACCAGGTCGGCATAGGCGCACATCTCGGACTGGAACGCGTCGCACACGATGATGAACGGGATCCGGTACTGCCCGTCGGCGTCCTTGTCGTTGAGCATCTTCCGGACTTCGGAGGTGTTCATCGACGAATTCCACGCCATGTTGGCCATGAACATCAGCAGCGTGTCGATACGGTACGGGTCTCCGCGCCAGGCATTGGTGATCACGTTGTGCATCATCCCGTGCACCGCCAGCGGATGCTCCCAGGAGAATGCCTTGTCGATGCGCACCGGCCTGCCCTCGGCATCGATGAACAGGTCGTCCGGGCCGGCCGGGAAGCCGAGCGGCGCGCCACCCAGCGGCGTGTCGGGCTTCACCATGTCGGGCGAGTTCGGCACCCGGGCGATCACCGGTGGCGTGCCGCGCGGATACGGCGCCTTGTGGCGGAAGCCGCCCGGCCGGTCTATCGTGCCGAGCAGGGTCATCAGGATCGACAGCGCGCGTATCGTCTGGAAGCCGTTCGAGTGTGCCGCCAGCCCGCGCATCGCATGGAAGGCCACCGGGTTGCCGGTCACCCGGTCGTGCTTCACGCCCCAGGAGTCGGTCCAGGCGATCGGCAGCTCGATCTTGTGGTCGCGCGCCATCACGCCCAGTTCGGTCGCCAGCCGGCGGATGGTCTCGGCCGGGATGCCGGTGATGCCTTCGGCCCATTCCGGCGTGTTGTCGACCAGGCGCTCGGCGAGCAGCTGGAATGCAGGCTTCACCGGCGTGCCGTCGTGCAGCCGGAAGCTGCCGAACAGTTGCGGGTCGCTGTCGCCGGTGTGGTTGACCACCGGCTTGCCGGTATGCCGATCCCACCACAACTGGTTGTGCTGGCGGAACGGGTTCATGTGGGCCAGGCCCTCGCCGCCCACCGTCATGCCGTGCGAGTCGCTGTCCGGATCGATGTTCACCAGGTGGCCGGCGTTGGAATAACGCGCGACGAAATCGCGATCGTACAAGCCGAGCCGGATCAGCTCATGGCACAGCGCAAGCATCAGCGCGCCATCGGTGCCGGGACGGATCGGGATCCACTCGTCGGCGATCGCCGAATAGCCGGTACGCACCGGATTGACCGAGATGAACTTGCCGCCGTCGCGCTTGAACTTCGACAGCGCCATCTTCAGCGGGTTCGAATGATGGTCTTCGGCGGTGCCGATCATCACGAACAGCTTCGCCCGGTCGAGGTCGGGACCGCCGAACTCCCAGAACGAGCCGCCGATGGTGTAGATCATGCCGGCGGCCATGTTCACCGAGCAGAAGCCGCCATGCGCCGCGTAGTTCGGCGTGCCGAACTGGCGCGCGAACAGGCCGGTC
>JBILGF010000340.1:0-4029 GCA_044351195.1 Burkholderiales bacterium | reverse complement strand
CTGCCCGCAGACTGGAAGTCGACGCCACTGGCCTGCACGCTGGAGTGGCTGCGCCGGCAGCGGCACGACGGCGAGCCGTACCGGCCCGCGACGATCCAGAAGCACCTGTCGATCGTGCGCCGCTACCTTGCGTCGCTCGACAGGCAGGGGTCGACGCTGCAGCATGCCGGGCCGGAACAGATCGCGACCTTCCTGGACACGCTCGAGCACCTGCAGCGCGACGGTACGCCCGCCCTCACCCGCCACCGCTACCTGCGCACGCTGGAACTGCTGCATTCGGAGCTGTCGCACGCCCGCCTGCGCAGCGACAACCCGGCGCGTATCCTGATGCAGCAGTATCCCGCGCCCCGGACGCGTCCCCTGCCCGAATCGCTGACGGCGAACGAGGAAGCCCGGCTCCTGTCGGCGATGCAGCAGGCCATGGCGTTGCTGCCACCGGGCATGGCTGCAGTCGATGCCGGCGCCGACGGCGGATGGCGCATGCTGCGCGATGCGGCCATCGTCGCGATGGCGATCGGATCGGGCCTTCAGCCACGCGAGATTGTCGCGCTCGGGCGCCGGGACATGCACCTGGACGAGACGCCACCGTTCGTGACCGTCGCCGGATACGGGCGACGCCCCGAGCGGGTCGCACCGGTCAGCCCGTCGGTGCGTCCGCTGCTGGATGCCTGGATCGGCGTTCGTGCACGGCTCTGCACCGATGCCGCCGGCGCCCTCTTCTGCGCGACACCGCGCGGCGAGCCGCTCACCGTGCGCACCGTCCATCGCGCCTGCGAAGCCTGGCTCGACCGTGCCGGCATCGATCGTACGCACAAGGGCGCACGCGTGCTTCGCGGCGCCTTTGCTGCGCGCCAGTTACGGGCCGGCAAGCCAGCACGTGTGCTGCGCGACTGGATGGGACTTGCGCTCGAGGGATCGGCCGCGGCCTATGCGCGCGGCATCGTCAATCCGGACGGTATCGAGGTCGCCTGACGGCGTGCAGGAGCGCCCCGCTCAGCCGGCCGGTGCCGGATCGTCGCCGATCTCGGCGGCCAGGCTGAGGATATCCTCAGCCGACGGCTGCTCCCACTGTTCGCCGATCATCGCGCGCGCGAAATGGCGCAGGAAGTCGGCGCGCACCATCGGGTGCTCCCAGCCGTCGCGGTCGAGCCGCTTGACCAGTACCGAGCGCTGGGCAACCAGCGACTCCCGGTAGCGCGCAAGCCAGTCCGCCCTCGCCAGCTCGTCGTGTTCGAGGAACATGCCGTGCACATCGCGGTAGCGCCGCTTGATCCACTCTTCTCGCCAGCGCGCTTCGCGCGACGGGGCGACGCCCTGCCCTATCCGCCTTTCGTTCCACGTACCCGCAGCCGGCTGACGCTTGCGTTCGGCCTCCAGCACAGCGGCAACCCAGCGGGCCGGCTGGCCGATGCGGGGCAACCCGGCCGACTCCGGGACCGACTGTCGCTGCACCAGCTGGTCCACCGCCGCGCGCAGCCGGTCGGCGTCGTACTGTTCCAGCAGGCGTTCGGCCTCAGCCTGCGAAAGGCCATTGCGGATCGCATGCCCGAGCACCGGCAGGTCGACCAGCTCTGCCGCGGGCGTGCTGCGCAGCCGATCGGGCACGTCACGGCGCCGCACCTCGAACTGGATCGTGGTGATGGTCTTGTTGTCAGGGCCGCGCGCCTCGATCGGACCGGCGACCACGATGTCCGTCAGTGCGTTGACCTCGGCGATCGCCGGCAGCAGCACGTCCCGCTTGAAGTAGCGGTACTGCGCCTGTCGTCCATCGGCACGGTCGGGCTGCCCGGTCAACACCGGCTTCCACCAGCGCCAGGGTTGCCGTGCGGTGAGGTGGCTGGGATTGTCGATGTAGCGCGCGCAGATCTCGTACAACGCGAGCGCGGTATGGGATCGCAATCGGGTCATCAACTCGAGCGACAGCCGGGCATAGCGTTCGGGGCTGAGCAGCTGGTTGCGGATCTGCGGGGCATAGCTCCACTGCAGGATCACCGCGCCGCCTGCCTCCGGCGGTTTGCTGAGCGACACCCCCGACACCAGGCCACAGGCCTCCCAGCGCACGAACTCGCGGTCGGTCGGGCTCTGCCACTCGACGACCGTGCTGATCATCTGTCGCAGCGTGCGCTTGAGCAGCTGGTAGTCCTTGGAGTCGAAGCGCGCGAGCGTGATCAGTTCGCGCAGCGGGGCAGTATACGTTTCGGTATCGCCCTGCTGCTGGGCAAGCCGCAGCATGACATTGAAGAGCTTGCGGGTCAGCAGACCAATGCGCCGTTCGGTAGGCATCAGCGCAATGGTGTTGACGTGCTTGCGCACGACGCCGTCGCGATCGGCGCGCGCCGATCGGCTGGCGCCCTCCTCGCCCGTCGATGGCATTCCGGCACCGTCTGCCCTCACACCAGCGTCATCCGTGACGCCCGCCGCATTCGGACTTGTCACGCGTGCGTCGTCCTGCGGGTGTGCGCGGCTGGTCATGGTCGGAGCGTATGTATTTGTGAGCGCAGGCGCAAGCACATCCTCACCAACGAATTGCGGCGCATTGCTCAAAGGTTTCCTGCAGAAGCTCACACATGTACCGTCCAGCGCTGGCGTTATTCGCGACCGGTTGCACCGGACACGATCGCTTGGGTTCCCGGACACTGCAGGCCAATGACTCGGGCTCCAGGGCGCCGTGCGGGTGCCAGTGCGAGTGTGCCGCCGGCACGGCGGCAGGGATGGCAGCCGACAGGTGAGCTTGCACAGGAAAGCGCGGGACTTTGCGCAACTTCCTGTATCCACACACGATACAGCCTGTGGATCCTCCGCGGTCTACCTGAATGCGCTCACATGCAGACCTGCAAAGCCTCACATCGCTGCCTGTGAAGACTCACATGATTGGAGGTAACCGCTTGACGGGTATTCCTTTTTCGGAGGATAAAGGTTTTGAAAGAATAGAAGGATATTTACAAAAACCTTCATGAAGGAACAACGGTGTCCAGTGATAATGAATTCGTGCGCAAACCAGTCTGGTACATTGACGTCATGTGCGTGCAAACACGCATGGTCCCGTTAACGATACATAAAAGCGGTCTCGACACGTGAATTCTCCAATCATCCATCTTACGCCGCAGCCGCTGAGCAGCATCATCGATCAAGCGGATCGTGCCGCTCTTCTTGTATCGCAGGTCAGGGGTGCGATGCTGTCTCCAACCGCGCGGAAGACTGCGCCGCGATTCAATGCCTCGCAGGTTGCCGCCATGTGTGGGGTGGAACGCGGGCAGATCGCCTATCGGCTGACCAAGGGCGACCTGCCTTCGGGAACGCCGAACGAGAGCGGTGCTCGGCGTGAGTTCACGCTGGCTGAAACCCGTGCCTGGGTAAGGGCGTATCGTCCTGCCGCACGACGGCCAGAGCATGCCGAGGCCTGCGTCCTGACCATTGCAAACTTCAAGGGTGGTGTCGGCAAGACCACCACCGCGATGTCGCTCGCCCAGGGATTGAGCCTGCGCGGCCATCAGGTGCTGTGCATCGACTGCGATCCACAAGGAAGCCTGACCACGTTGCACGGCATCCTGCCCGATTCCGAGGTGGCCGAAAGCGAGACCATCCTGGAACTCTGCGCCGGGACCGAGCGCTCGATCAGACCAGCGATTCGATCCACCTATTGGGACGGCATCGATCTCGTCGCAGCCGCACCATTGCTGTTTGCGGCTGAGTTCATGCTGCCGGCGCGCCAGAGCCAGGACCCATCGTTTGCCTTCTGGGATGTACTCAATCTCGGCATCGACGACGTCCGGCGCGATTACGACGTCATCATCATCGACACGCCGCCGGCGCTGTCCTATGTGACGATCAATGCGCTGATGGCGGCCAACGGCATCATCATGACGCTGCCGCCCAATGCACTGGACGTGGCCTCGTCCGCGCAGTTCTGGCGGCTGTTCTCCGATCTGACGGCCCAGCTGGTCGAGCGACGCGCCATCACGAAGGAATTCGATTTCATCCGTGTGCTGCTGACACGCGTCGACAATAACGACGCGACGGCGTCCGTCG
>JBILGF010000339.1:0-4038 GCA_044351195.1 Burkholderiales bacterium | reverse complement strand
AGCGGACTACCCCTACGAAGACTTCCAGAACCTGTACATGGAAGCCTGGAAGGCCGGCCTGAAGGGCATCACCACCTACCGGCCGAACGCCGTGCTCGGCAGCGTGCTGTCGGTGACGCCATCGACATCGTCGGGAACCGGTACGGCGCCCAACGACGCACCGAACGACCTGGACACCAGCGACGCCGACCGGCGTATCCGCCTGGATGCCGCGCCGCAGCCGGCACTGGCCAGCCTGCGCTGGCCGGGCCGCCCCAAGCTCACTGCCGGCAATCCGTCGTGGACGTTCATGGTCGAGGCGCCGACCGGCAGCTTCGCGATCTTCGTCGGCCATGTGGAAGGCGAGCAGTGCCATCCGTTCGAAGTCTGGGTGAACGGCGCCGAACAGCCACGCGGCCTGGGCGCCGTCGCCAAGACGCTGTCGATGGACATGCGTGCACAGGACACCGGCTGGCTGCGCGCAAAGCTCGACATGCTCTCGAAGACCCCGGGCGACGACGCCTTCGACTGCGCGCTGCCGCCCGACGGCAAGCCGGTGCGCATGCCCAGCATGGTCAGCGCGTTCGCGCGCATCGTGCGCTGGCGCGTGGAGCAACTCGGCGCCCTCGACGAGCAGTCGGGCGGCACCCCGGTGCTCGACACCCTGTTCACGAAGAAAGAGCCCAAGACCGGCACCGACGGCACGATGAGCTGGAGCGTCGACGTCTACAACGGCGCGAGCGGCGACGACTTCGTGCTGATGCTGAAGGAGCTGGTGCTGCCCAACGGCCAGCGCCGTCCGTACTCGATGTGGCTCGCAGGTTCGTATCCGCGTGCGCTCGACGGCCTGTGCAAGCTGCTGTCGCTCGACATGCGGGTGATCGACCCGGCGTGGATCGGCATGAAGCTGCGCAAGCTGCTCTCGTATGCCGAGCCACTGGGCGACTTCATGGCGCGCGTGCCCGGCGAAGACCGCCAGGAGAACTATCCGAGCACGGTCGCCTACATCGCCCGCCTGATCATCCACCGCTACGCGATGCTCGGCGTGCTCGACGAGCGCGGCCTGCCCCTGTCTGACATGGGTGTGCTCGAGATGCCCGAGGACGACGGGGTGATGCCGGTGGCGAACGCGCCGGGGTACACCCAGGCGAGCGCCGTGGTCGCCGGCAAGCTGTGCACCGAATGCGGCAACATGGCGGTGATCCGCAAGGACGGCTGCGAGTTCTGCACGGCGTGCGGCGCGATCGGCGCCTGCGGCTGAGCGCCGCGGGGCGGGGCGTCGGGTGAGCGCGCAGGTGCAGGCGATTGGCGCGTCCGGCGGACGTGCCCGTTCGGGGTCCGGTTCCGAATCCGGGTCTGACCCCGATTTCCTGTTCGACCTGTCCAGGGTCGAGGCGCATGCATGGGCGATGCTCGAGCATGGCGCGGCGGACCGCCGGTCGCCCTGCCATGCGCCGTCGGTGGCGACGCTGTCGGCAGACGGCCCGCAGGTGCGCACCGTCACGCTGCGCCACGTGGATCGCGCGGCGGCCATCCTGCGCTTCAACGCGGACGTGCGCGGCGGATTGGTGACCCAGCTGATGGACGATCCGCGCGCCGCCGTGCATGCCTACGATCCGGCGGGCAAGACGCAGCTGCGGCTGCGCACCGTGGCGACCCTGCATCGCGGCGATGCGCTGGCGCTGTCGACCTGGCAGGCGACGAACCCGTCTGCGAAGCGCTGCTACCTGGTGCCGCCCCCCGGCTCGCCGTCGGACGAACCGACGACCGGACTCCTGGCCCCACTGGAGCGTCGCCGTCCGAGCGAGGCGGAAAGCGGCGCCGGGTTCGTCCACTTCTGCGTTATCGCATTGAAGATCGAATCGATCGACTGGCTCCATGTGCACGCGATCCACAAGCGGCGCGCGCGCTTCGACCTGCACGACGGACGCTGGCAGGGCACATGGCTCACGCCTTGAACGGGCAGCGATGAGCGATCCGCAACCGCCGGCAGCAGACGAGGACCGCAAGGTATCGACCCGCGAATTCCTGCGGCTGTTCACGGCGCTGATGCTGCCGATGTTCCTGGCCGCGGTCGACCAGACCCTGCTGGCGACCGCGACGCCGGCCATTGCCGCGGACCTCGGCGGCCTGCGCGACGCGAGCTGGATCGCACTCGGCTACCTGCTCGCGGTGACCATCACCGTGCCGACCTACGGCCGGCTGGGCGACCGCTACGGGCGGCGCGACCTGCTGCTGGTCGCCCTCGGTGTGTTCGCCGCCGGATCGATCGCGTGCGCGCTGTCGCAGTCGATGCTGCAACTGGTACTCGCCCGCGTGCTGCAGGGGCTGGGCGGCGGCGGCCTGATGGTCATGGCGCAGGCGCTGATCGGCGAACTGGTACCGCCGCGCCAGCGGCCGCGTTTCCAGGCCTATTTCGCGAGCATCTTCACGCTGTCGAGCGTCAGCGGCCCGGTGCTCGGCGGGCTGATCGTCGGCCAGGTCGGATGGCGCTGGCTGTTCGCGGCGAACCTGCCGCTGGTCCTGCTCGCCGCCTGGCTCGTGCTGCGCCTGCCGCGCGGGGTGAAGTATCCGGACAGCGGCGGGGTCGACGATCGGACCGGGATGCTCCTGTTCGCGCTCGCGGCGTCCGCCGGACTGGTGTGGCTGACCTTCGGCGGGCATCGGTTCGCATGGCTGTCGCCGACCAGCGCCGCGCTGATCGGCGCAACGGCCCTGCTCTGCGTCTGGCTCTACCGCCGGGAGCGGCGCCTCGCCCAGCCGTTCCTGCCGATCGAGATCCTGCGCATCCGCGGCGTGCTCGACATGTCGGTCACCATCGCCTGCTTCGCCGCGTGCCTGTTCGCGACGATCTTCTTCCTTCCGATCTACCTGCAGCTCGGATACGGCTCCAGCGCCAACCAGAGCGGCCTGCTGCTGCTGCCGCTGACCCTGGGCCTGGTGGTCGGCTCAACGGTCACCGGGCGCATCGTTTACCGGACGCGCCGTCCATCGGCGACACCGCCGATCGGCCTCGGCATCGCCGCCGTATCGCTCGCGCTGCTCGGGGTGACACCCCCGGAACCGTGGCTGATCAGCGCCCTGGGGCTTGCCTGCGGCCTCGGACTGGGCGGCATCATGCCCTCCGCGCAGGTGATCATCCAGCAGTTGTCCGGCCGGCGGAAGCTCGGTGCCGGCGCCGCGACGCTCGGCCTTGCACGGGTGATCGGCGCCTCGCTGGGCACCGCCGGCTTCGGCGCCATCTCCTTCGCGCTGCTGCAGGGCGCCGACATCGACGCGCTGCTGCAGGGCGCCGAGGGCGACCGCGCCCGCCTGGTCGAAGGCTTCCACATCGGCTTCCTCGCCATCGCCGCACTCGCGCTGGCCGGCGCCCTGCACGCCCGCCGCCTTCCCGACGTCCGCCTCTGAAAATCCGGGTCGGGTAAATCCGGGTCAGAGACGATTTTCGATTTTCGAGAATCCGGACAGAGACGATGGGGCAATCGAAAATCGTCTCTGACCCGGATTTACCCGGATTTTCGACCCGGATTTTCGAATGGCCTCAGGTGATCGACTTGAACCGGATGCGCTTGGGCTTGGCACCTTCCTCGCCGAGGCGCTTGCGCTTGTCTTCCTCGTACTCGTGGTAGTTGCCGTTGAAGAACGTCCACTGCGACTCGCCCTCGCAGGCCAGGATATGGGTCGCGATGCGATCGAGGAACCAGCGGTCGTGCGAGATGCACAGCACGCATCCGGCGAATTCGAGCAGCGCGTCTTCAAGTGCGCGCAGCGTCTCGACGTCCAGGTCGTTCGACGGCTCGTCGAGCAGCAGCACGTTGCCGCCCTTGAGCAGGGTCTGCGCCAGGTGCAGCCGCCCGCGCTCGCCACCGGAGAGCTGGCCGACCTTCTTCTGCTGGTCGCCACCCTTGAAGTTGAAGCGGCCGCAATAGGCGCGCGACGGCATCTCGAACCGGCCCACGGTCAGGATGTCGGAGCCCTGCGACACCGCCTCCCAGACCGTCTTGTCGTTCTCGAGCGCGTCGCGCGACTGGTCGACATAGGCGATGTTGACCGTATGGC
>JBILGF010000033.1:0-12550 GCA_044351195.1 Burkholderiales bacterium | reverse complement strand
GCGCTTGCGCGCGGTACCGCCCGGCTGCCGGTCGCGGCCGGACGGTTCGATCCGTTCCCGCGCTGCACCGACGATGCCATCGTCAGCGGCGCGCTGCAGGCGATGGCAGGCGCAGTGACGCGCACCCTGGATGCGATGGTCGCAGCCGGAGAGGCAGCGCCCCGGCTGCTGCTGACCGGCGGCTGCGCCCCGCTGCTGCTCGCGCCACTGGCGGCGCATCGCCCCTGCCATGTCCCGTCGCTGGTACTCGAAGGTCTGCTGGTGCTGGCCGACGCGGCTGCCGATGAATGCCATGCACAGGCGACCGTCGCGAGTACGCCGCGATGATGCGCTGGACCGTCGCGCTGCTGCTGGTCGCGAACATCGTGTTTGCCGCCCTGGTCGGGATCGGCAGCCCCGCGCGCAACCCGGATGCGCAACTGCTCGACCTGCAGATGAACGCGCAGCAGGTGCGCGTGGTGGGTGGCGGCCAGGACCAGCCGGCGCCCAGGCGCAGGCCCGAACTGCCGCCTGCCGCCTGTCTGGCCTGGGGACCGTTCCTCGAGGCAGAAGCCGTGCGCGCGCGCGAATGGCTGGCCGATCTGGTGCCGGCCGAGGCCGTGACTTCGCGCGCGGTGACCGGCAGCGCGTCGTGGTGGGTTTTCACGCCCCCGCAGGGCAGCCGCGCCGAGGCGCAGCGCAGGCTTGCCGAACTGAAGGCGCTCGGTGTCACCGGCTACTCGCTGGTCGAGGCCGAGGGCGAGTGGCGCAATGCGATCGAGCTGGGTGTGTTTCCCGACGAGGCCCGCGCGCAGGCCTACCTGGATACGCTGCAGCGGTCCGGCGTGCGTGGTGCACGGACAGGCGAGCGCCGCGGGCGCGCCGGCATCGAGTGGCTGGTGCGCGAGCCGGGCGAGGCCGTGATGGCGCGGGTGCTGGAAATCAAGCAGGCAAACTTTCCGGCCAGCGCTCTGGGTGCGATCGAGTGTCCGGTCGGCGCCGCGCGCTGAGTGCAGCGCCCCGCCGTAGACCGGGCGGTGGTGCGAGCCCCGTGTGCGCGCCTCAGGACCGGGCTGCGTGCCGCACCGACGCCACCGCCAGGGCGGCGTCCGGGAAGGCTTCCGGGACGGCGCTCGACGCAGGGCCAGGCGCGGATGCCGGCCCGATGGAAACCCGCGCGTCGGTGCCAGCCGATGCAGTCGGCTCGCCGTGATCGAGCAGTGCTTGCATCCGGGCTGGTGGCATTGCCGCATGGAAGAAATGACCTTGCATCAGCGTGCATCCGCGCGACAGCAGGAAGTCGCGCTGTGCCTCGGTCTGCACGCCCTCGGCGACCACTTCGATGCGCAGGCTGCGCGCGAGGGAGATGATCGCCTCGACGATCGCAGCCGTGTCGCGCTTCTCGCTGATGTCGGCGATGAAGGAACGGTCGATCTTCAGCCGCTGGACCGAGAAGCGCTGCAGGTACGACAGCGACGAGTAGCCGGTGCCGAAGTCGTCGACCGAGATCGACGCGCCCAGCCGCACGAGGGCGCGCAACGTGTCCAGCGTGCCCCGGGTGTCTTCCATCAGCGTGTGTTCGGTGATCTCGAACTCGAGCCGCGTCGCATCGAAACCGGTATCCGTGATGATCTGCCCGATCAGTTCGGCCAGTCGCGGATCCTTGAACTGGCTGGCCGAAAGATTGATCGCCAGGCGCAGCGGACGGCCTTGGCCGTCGAGCCAGGCGCGTGACTCGCGGCAGGCGCGGCGCAGGGCCCAGGCGCTGACGCTGCGGATCAGGCCGGTCTCTTCCAGCAGCGGAATGAATGCATCCGGATGCAGTTCGCCGCGCTGCGGGTGTTGCCAGCGCAGCAGCGCCTCGACCGCGACGATTCCACCATCGGGTGCGGCGACCTGTGGCTGGTAGTGCAGTTCGAGCTCGCCGCGCTCGAGGATGCCGGGCAGGTCGGTCTCGAGGGCGAGGCTTTCGGACAGGCCAAGACCCATTTCCGGCAGGTAGAAGCGGTAGGTGTTCTTGCCGGCAGCCTTCGCGCGGTACATCGCGATATCGGCATGCTTGAGCAGCAGTTCGGGCGTGGTGCCGTCGCGCGGATAGGTAGCGATGCCGATCGACGGGGAGACGAACAACTGGCGCCGTTCGACCGTGAACGGCCGCTCGAAGGCCTGGAAGATCTTCACGATCACCAGCTCGGCATGCTCGGCCTGGGCCAGGTCGGCGAGGATCAGCGCGAACTCGTCGCCGCCCAGGCGTGCCACCGTGTCGTGCGCACGCACGCATTCGGTGAGCCGGGTGCCGGCCGCACGCAGGAGCACGTCGCCGGCGGCATGGCCGAGCGTGTCGTTCAGCGTCTTGAACCGGTCGAGGTCCAGGTAGAGCAGCGCGACGGCCTTGCCGCTGCGCTGGGCGTGGCCGAGCGCCTGCGACAGCCGGTCGACGAACAGGTTGCGGTTGGGCAGGCCCGTGCGGTCGTCGTAATGGGCAAGGTAGTTGATGTGCTTCTCGCTGAGCTTGCGCTCGGAGATGTCGGAGACCATGCACTGGATCGAGTGCGCGCCACCGAAGCTCATCGGTGTGGCAACCAGTTCGGCCTCGAACTCCGAGCCGTTCATGCGCAGCAGCTTGACCTCGACGCGCGTGGTGATGCCTCGCTTGCCGGTGTGCGCCAGACGCTCGGCAAGACCCGGGCGAGCGTTGCGCTCTACATGGCCGACGATGCTGCGGCCGACCAGTTCGGCGGTGCCGGCTGCGCCGAGCATGCGCGCCAGGGCCGCGTTGGCGTAGACGAGCCGGTCGCGCGTCAGCACGAAGATGCCCAGCGGTGCAGTCTCGACCAGTGCCCGGTAGCTCGCCTCGCTGTCGCGCAGGGCAACCGCCGATCGATCGCGTTCGATGACGATGCTGGCGAGGTCGGACGCACTCTTGACCAGGTCGAGTTCGCGCTGCAAGGGCCGCCGGCAGTCCCGGTAGTAGACCGCAAAGGTAGCCATCGGCTTATCCGATGCGCCGAGGATCGGGGTCGACCAGCATGCATGCAGCCCGTGCCCGAGTGCCAGCTGGGCGTAGGTCAGCCACGCGGGGTGGGTGGCGATCTCTTCGACGATCAGCTGCTTTCCGGTATGGGCGGCGTAGCCGCAGGAACCGGCCTGCGGGCCGATCGGAAGGCGGTCGATCGCCTGGCTGTAGGCCTCGGGGATGCTGGGCGCCGCAGCGACATGGAGGTTTTCACCCTGTACCAGCAGCACTGCACACAATGCGCCAGGGACCTGCGCCTCGATGATCCTGCACAATGCGCCGAGCACATCGGGCAGGCTCGCGCCGTTCGCGATCATGCCCAGCAGCACCCGGCTGGCAATGAGCTCGCGCTGGGGGTCCAGGCTGGCCTCGTCGACCGCCCGCGTGCCACCGTCGGCGACGGGCGGCAGGCTGCTGGCGATCGCTTCGGTGCTGGACTCGTGGGTTTTCATGGCTTGACGCGAGCCCGGGATGGCCGCTGATGGGCGCCAATGGTAAGGGATCGACGGTTGCACAGGAAGCGCCGGCACCGCAGATTCGACCGCGGTGGTCCCGGAACATGGAAACCAGGTAAACCTGCGGGTGAGGCACCGCGTTGATCGCACCATGAGCACACGCCCCCTGCATGGGTTCCGCTGTCTGCTGCCCTGGCGCCCGTCGCCGGCGGCGTCGCCGCGCTGTCGTGCAATGCTTGCCGGCATCGCGCTGCTGGCCGGTGGCTGTGCGACCACTGCCGAGCTGGGCCGAACCGAGCGCTTGCCGGAAGGCACGTTGCCGCCCTCGAGAGAGGTCGGCCCGCCGGTGAATATCCAGCCCGTACCCCGGCCGCGCGACGTGTTCCTGGTGCCGCACCAGCCGTTCGCATACGGGCCCGGCGTGTACGAGCCCCGCTGCTTCGACCCGCTGCTCTGCAGCAGCTGGGGCGGGTCGATCCTGGGCGGCCCGCGCGGTCGCTCCGGTTTCGGCTTGCATTACCGGATGTTCTGAGGCGGGAGCACCCGTTCCGGCCGTGCCGAACGGCGCGCCTGAACCGCAGCCGGTATCGGCAGTGGCCGGCAGGCAGACAGCCGACGACCGTGCTACAGCGCGCGGATACGCTCGAGCAGCGCGGTGGTGGATCGCTGATGCACGAAGGGGATAGAGACCACGCGTCCGCCGGCTGCCATTACCTGTGCCGCGCCCACGATGCGCTCGACCGGCCAGTCGCCGCCCTTGACCAGCACCCCGGGAGACAGTGCGACGATCAGGTCGAGCGGCGTGTCGGCATCGAACCAGGTCACGAGGTCGACGCATTCCAGGGCGGCCATCACGGCCATCCGGTCGGCCAGCGGGTTGACCGGGCGATCCGCGCCCTTGCCGAGGCGGCAGACCGAGGCGTCGCTGTTCAGCGCGACCACCAGCGCGGCGCCGAGCGCGCGCGCCTGGGCGAGATAGGTCACATGCCCGCGGTGCAGCAGGTCGAAGCAGCCATTGGTGAAAACGACGGGTGCCGCCAGGGCCGCAGCGCGCGCCGCCACGGCATCGGGCGTACAGACCTTGCGCTCGAACGCCGGAGGCGCGCAATCGGCCGCGGCTGGGTCCGGCATCGCTTCAGGCCGGTGCCGTCGTGCCGGGGACCGCGGCCGGAGCGCCCGCGGCGTTGAGCGACTTCCGGTACCGGTTGAGCGACTGCACGGTGTCGAAGCTCTCGCCCAGCAGCGTGGACAGCTTCTTCAGGATCGAGCCGACCACCTTGCCTTCCCATTCGCGGTCGAAACGGATCTGCTGGTCGAGCCAGTGCTCGAGCCAGGCCGGATCGGGCAGGCGGCTCTGTACCGTATCGTTCGGGAACAGCGACTTGTTCACGTGCAGGTTGGTCGGATGCAGCGCCTGGCCGGTGCGGCCGGCCGATGCCATCAGCACGCCGACCTTTGCGAACGCGCGGCGCGCGTCGTCGCCGAGCCGCTCGATCGCCTGCTGCATGTAGCGCAGGTAGGCCCCGCCATGGCGTGCCTCGTCGTGCGAGATCAGCCGGTAGACGTGCTGGATCACCGGCTCGGTATGCCATTGCGCCGCGCACTGGTACCACTGGGTGAGGCGCAACTCGCCGCAGAAGTGCAGCGTCAGCGTCTCGAGGTAGGGCGCGGTATCGAAATCGAACCGCACGGCGTGCAGCTCTTCCTCGGTCGGCAGCAGGTCGGGACGGAAACGCCGCAGATACTCCATCAGCACCAGCGAGTGTTTCTGTTCTTCATAGAACCAGACCGACATGAAGGCGGAGAAGTCGCTGTCGTGCCGGTTGTCGCGCAGGAACATCTCGGTCGCCGGCAACGCGGACCATTCGGTGATCGCGTTCATCTTGATCGTCCGCGCCTGCTCGTCGGAGAGCAGCGCGGGATCGAACATGGCCCAGGGGACGTCGTCTGCCATGTTCCAGCGGACTTTTTCCAGCTGGCGGAAGATCTTGGGATAGAGCATCGGATTCAGTCGGAGAGGCGTGCCCGCCATTCGCCCAGCGCAGCGATGATATGGTCGAGCCCGCGAAGCACTTCGATACCTTCGCCGGGCGTACGGGCCCGCAGCATTGCATCGCCGCCGACCCAGAGGGCCATGCGGGCGGGAAGCATTTCACGCAACTCCCGGATACTACCGGTGGCGAGCCGTGCAGGGAAAGCCGAACTGAACGAGATGGTGACGATATCGACGTCGTGGGCGAGCGCCGCCGCGACGATGTCGGTGGCCGGCGTCTCGACCCCGAGCGGCACGCAGTAGACGCCCTCGAGGGTGAGCAGCGCCTCGGCCATGAGCAGGCCCATGCCGTGCTGCTCGCCGGGAAGGGTGGTCAGCAGTACCCGGGGGGAGTGGCCGCGCAGCTGGATGCTGGCGATGGCATTGCGCAGCAGGCCCTGCATCTGCTCGGAATAGAGGTGTTCTTCGAACACCGCGATCTCGCCGCGCACCCAGGCGTTGCCGATCGCCCGGTTCAGCGGCACCACGATGTCGAGCACGAACTTCTGCAGGCCATCGCGCAGCAGGTTCTGGCTGAGCAGCTGGCGCAGCTCGAGCGATTTGTGTGAACGCACCATGCCGAGCAGCGCCTCGACATCGTCACTGTGCGCCGGGCTCTCGGCCTCGCTGCACAGCGCATTGAGCTCGTCGATCGACTTGTCGATGATCTTGCTGGGGCGATGTCCCTGGTCGAGCAGCCGCTTGAGCAGGCGCAGCTTGTCGACCTGGTCGGACGGATAGATACGCTCGCCGTGGGCGTCGCGGTAGGGTTGCGGGAAACCGTATCGGCGCTCCCAGACGCGCAGCGCGTCCTTCGAGAGGCCGGTATCGCGCTCGACCGAGCTGATGTTCACGGGGGCGCGATCAGCGACGGTTTCTTCGACGGCCTGGATTTTTTTGTCCATGGTGCAGGTTAGACACAAGCAAGGTGAATTGATGAGGCTACATCAGGCGGGCGATACTGAACAGGACAAGACGCTTGTGCGGGGTGTCGGGCTTGCGTGCCGGATGCGCCGGATGCGCCAAGGTTCGGCGGACAACCCGGATGCGCGGGCAAGGCACCGGCCGGGCTGCGCGCAGCCGACGGGCTTGGGCGCACGGCGGGGCTCGATTACCATCCCGCGTCGGCACCGGGGGCAGCGGCCGGAACGGCCAGGACGCGACAGTCCCGGCATCCCGGGCAAGCGAGAGGATACAGACAGGTGCAGCAGGCAACCATTGCAGTCGTGGGTTCGGGCATTTCAGGTCTGGCCACCGGCTGGCTCCTTCGCGACCGGTACCGGGTGACCGTGTTCGAGGCCGGTGATCGGCCCGGCGGCCATACCAACACGGTCGATGTCGATGTCGACGGTCAGCGCTTTCCGGTCGACACCGGCTTTCTCGTGTTCAACGAGCGTACCTATCCGAACCTGATCGCATTGTTCGACTTGCTCGGCGTGGCGTCCACCACCAGCGAGATGTCGTTCAGCGTGCGGATCGAACAACCCCGGATCGAATGGGCCGGTACCTCGATCGCGTCATTGTTCGCACAGAAGCGCAACCTGCTGCGCCCGCGTTTCCTGCGCATGCTGGCAGACATCGCGCGCTTCAACCGTGAGGCACCGGGTTTCGTCGAACCCGATCCCGCGCAACCGATGGACCTCGGCACCTACCTGCAGCGCGGCCGTTACGGCAGCGCGTTCCGCGACTGGTACCTGCTGCCGATGGCGGCCGCGATCTGGTCCTGCCCGGTCGACGCCATGCGGGCCTTCCCGGTGGCGAGCTTCATCCGCTTCTTCGTCAATCACGGGTTGCTGCAGGTGACACGGCGCCCGCGCTGGATGACGGTGACCGGCGGCGGTCGCGAGTATGTGCGCCGGCTCTGCGAAGACCTCGCCGACCTGCGGCTGTCGACCCCCGTCACCGCGGTGCGCCGGCGCAGCGACGGGGTGGACGTGGTCACCGCGGGCCAGGCAGAGCGCTTCGACCAGGTCGTCTTCGCCTGCCATTCGGACGAGGCCCTGGCCCTGCTGTCCGACCCCTCGCACGAAGAGTCGGCGCTGCTCGGCGCGGTACGCTACCAGCCCAACGTCGCCTGGCTGCACACGGATGATTCGTTCCTGCCTCGTTCGCGGTTGGCATGGGCTGCGTGGAACTACGCCGGCACCGGCGCGGTGGCGGGCGCGGCGGCGCCGGTCCCGGAGCCCCGGGACGCTTCTCCGGCATGTACCGGCTCGGTCAGCGTCACCTACCTGATCAACCGCCTGCAGCCACTGCCCACCCGGACACCGGTGTTGGTGACACTCAATCCGCACCGGCCGGTGGACCCGGCGCGGGTGATCCGGCGCATCGAGTATGCGCATCCGATGCTCGATGCGCCGGCGCTGGCCGCGCAGCAGCGCCTGCCCGCGCTGCAAGGGGCGAACCGTACGTGGTACTGCGGCGCCTGGACAGGCTATGGGTTCCATGAAGATGGGCTGAAGTCGGCGCTGGCCGTGGCCGAGGGCCTCGGTGTCGAGGTGCCCTGGAGGCCGTCCCGCCAGGGGGCGCCGCAGCAGGCGCCAGCCTCCGGGGCACCGACTGCCGCGCAGCCGGCCGTGCTCCCGGCATGAGCGGGCCGCGATGACCGGCAGCATGTCCACGCCGGCACTGTGCACGGGAGAAGTGCTGCATCGGCGCTTCCTGCCGATCGACCATGCATTCCGCTACCCCGCGTACTTCCTTCGCCTGCCGCTGTCCTGGTACGAATCGGACAACCCTCCGGGCCGGCCATGGCTGCTCGGCCTCGACCGCTTCAACCTGTTCAGCGTGATGCGGCGCGACTACGGCGCACGTGACGGCTCGCCGCTGGCACCCTGGATCCGGAACCTGCTGCACGCGCATGGCCTGCAGTGCGCCGATGGCGACATCGCCCTCTACACGTTGCCGCGGGTGCTCGGGTATGCGTTCAACCCGGTGACCTTCTGGATGTGCCATGACCGTCAGGGACGGTTGCGGGCAGTGCTGTGCGAAGTCAGCAACACCTTCGGCGAGCACCACAACTATCTGGTTTCGAACGAGGACGGTGCGCCGATCGGCACCGGGGCCTGCCTGAGTGCCCGCAAGGTGTTCCATGTGTCGCCGTTCTTCCCGGTCGATGGCGAGTACCGCTTCCGTTTCCATGAAGCACAGGGCCGTTGCCTGTTCCGCATCGATTATCACCGCGCCGGCCAGCCGCACCTGAGCACCGCGCTCTCGGGCATGGCCGCGGCGCCCTCCGACATGCGCCTGCTGCGCGCATTCCTGCGCCTGCCCTGGATGATGGCGGGCGTGATCGCGCGCATTCACCTGCAGGCGTTGAGGCTGTGGTGGAAGGGCGCGGCATTCCACCGCAAGCCCCTGCCGCCCGCCGAAACGACGACGCGCTGAGTGGTCCCCGCGCCGCCGTGCCTCACTTGTCGCGTTCCACCGTAAGAAGTTCGTAACCCGGTTCGGGTTTACATCCCTGCTCCGTCGTGTCCCACTCGCTGCGTTGTTCGTTGCGTTGTTTGCAGTGTGCCCGCTCCAGGCAGAAAGGTTAGATCGATGACTGAAGTCACCGTCGAGCAGTCGCGCGACACGGATCTGCAGCAGGTTACCGACCAGGAGGCAGTGCGCCGGATCCGGGCGGCGATGCCCCCGTCGGGGCAACTGCTGCTTCGCGTGCTGGACCGCATCGCGGTCGGGCGCATCGACCTGGTCACGCCCGAGGGCGACTGGCTCTCCTTCGGCGCAGAGACCGGTCCGCAGGCGACCCTGACCCTGCGCTCGTGGAAGGCCGCCGAGGAGATCCTGCGCACGGCCGACATCGGGCTGGCGGAGGCCTACATGTCGGGCGACTGCGATATCGACCGCCCGTCCGACCTGCTGACCATCGCGCTGCTCAACCAGCAGCACATCGAGCGCGCGTTCTACGGCAACTGGGCGGCGGTGCTCTGGTATCGCCTGCGCCACTGGTCGCGCGCGAACACGCGGTCGGGCAGTCGGCGCAACATCGTCGCGCACTACGACCTGGGCAATGCGTTCTACCGGTTATGGCTCGATCCGACGATGAGCTACTCGTCGGCGTGGTTCGCAGGAGACCTCTCGCAGCCGCTCGAGCGCGCACAGCAGGCGAAGTACGACCGCATCCTCGACCGGCTGGACGCCCGGGCCGGGGACAGCATCCTCGAGATCGGTTGTGGCTGGGGCGGGTTCGCCGAGGCCGCGGCTCGCCGTGGCTGCCGGGTGCGCGGCATCACGCTGTCGCCGGCGCAACTCGAATATGCGCGTGATCGCATCTCCGCTGCCGGCCTGTCATCCCTGGTCGAGCTCACCTGCACGGACTATCGCGACATCCGTGGCCAGTTCGACCACGCAGTGTCGATCGAGATGTACGAGGCAGTCGGCGAGCGCTTCTGGCCGGCCTATTTCCGGGCGATCCGTGACCTGCTCAGGCCGGGCGGACGTGCGGTGATACAGGGCATCACCATCCATGACGAGGTCTTCGGCCGCTATCGCCGGGGCACCGATTTCATCCAGCAGTACGTCTTTCCCGGCGGCATGCTCGCCTCGGAGACCGCGTTCGCGGCGCAGTGCGAACGGGCGAGGCTCGACCTGCATGCCAGCGAGGCCTTCGGGCGCGACTACGCGGAAACGCTGCGCCGTTGGCTGAAGACATTCACCGAGTGCGAGCCGAGGGTACGTGCACTCGGCTTCGACGAACGCTTCATCCGCATGTGGCGGTTCTACCTCTCCTACTGTGCCGCGGGGTTCGACTCCGGGCGTACCGACGTGTTCCACTTCGAGCTGTCGCGCCCGGCTGGCGGGGGATCGAAATGACCCGCCCGCCGGCGAGTGTCGGCCCGGAGCCTGCGCTGCCCCCGATCGCGCGACGGCGCAGGCTGCTGGGATTTTACGGCGCGACGCTGCTCGGCCGACCGGCCATGCCGCTCGCGCGGGCTGCGGCAGTCAGCCTGCTGGCGCCAGTGGCCGTGGCCGGTGCGATGGCCTCGACCGGTGCGTCGGCGGCGGTCGTCGAGGCACTGTCGCGCCTGCCATCGATGGTCGTTGCGCAGGCCGGCGACCTGCGCCGGCTCGGGGCCGGCACCATGCGCTGGTTCGGCCTGCATGTCTACGATGCGGCGCTCTGGGTGCGCGACACCACCTGGGATGCCCGCGACACCTTCGCGCTCGACATCGTCTATGCGCGCAGCATCGCCGGAAAGGCGCTGGCCGAGAGCAGCATCACCGAGATGAAGCGCGTCGGCTTCACCGACGAGGCCCAGCATGCGCGCTGGCTGCCGGCCATGGTCCGCACCTTCCCCGACGTGGGGCGTGGAGACCGCCTGGTCGGTCTCAACCTGAAGGGTGGCGGAGCCGCGTTCTTCAACGAGGACCGTGCGCTGGGCACCATCGACGATCCGGAGTTCGCACGGGCGTTCTTCGCGATCTGGCTCGATCCGCGCACGCGTGAACCGCAATTGCGCAACCGCCTGCTCGGCAAGGCCTGACCCGATGCAGCCGCGCCCCCCCTCGCGCCGTCTCACCAGAGCGCAACTGGGCGCATACAGCCTGTTCAGCATGCCGCTGCTGATGACCGCGCTGCCGATCAACATCCTGCTGCCGGCGTTCTACAACGAGCGCACCGGGATTTCGCTATCGCTGATCGGCATCGTGTTCTTCATCACCCGGCTGGTCGATGCGATCGCCGATCCGCTGTTCGGGGCATGGGTCGATGCGCAGAAGCAGCGCGCCTCGTACCTGCCACCGGTGCTGATCGGGGCGCCGGTGCTGGCGCTGGGATTCGCACTGCTGCTGATGCCGCCGCAGGGGCGCGGCGAGACCTTCACCGCGGCCTGGCTCACGCTCACGCTGGTTGCGGCATACCTCGGCTATTCGCTGGCGATCGTGGCCTACCAGGCGTGGGGAGCGGAACTGGCGCATGACGATGCCGGGCGTGCGCGCATCACCGGCAGCCGGGAAGGTGCAGGCCTGGTCGGAGTGCTGTTCGGCGCGGTGCTGCCCCAGGTGTTCGGCATGCAGGCGATGATCGTGCTGTTCCTGGTGGCGCTGGCACTCGCGGTGTTCATGCTGGTGCGGTTCGCGCCACAGCCGCCGCGCCGGATGCCGACGGCCGCGGTGCCTGGCACCGTCGCGGCCGTCGCGCGCGTCAATCCGTTCGCCGCCTTCGTCGTGCCCCTGGCTAGCGCCCGTTTCCGCTGGCTTCTACTGGTGTTCGCGCTCAACGCGATCGCGCCGTCGATCACCGCCACCGTGTTCCAGTTCTTCGTCGCCGACCGGCTCGGGCTGGCTGGCTACACGCCGGCGTTCCTCGCGCTCTATTTCATCGCCGGTGCCGCCAGCATGCCGCTCTGGATGAAGCTCGCGACACGTTACAGCCTTCACGTGGTCTGGCTGGCCGGCATGGTCGCATCGGTGGCGGCCTTCGTCTGGGCCTACTGGCTGGGCGCCGGGGCGTTGTGGGGCTTCGCGGCGATCTGCGTGCTGTCGGGCTTCGCGTTCGGTGCAGACCTGGCCTTGCCGCCGGCCCTGCTGGCCCGCGTGATCGACGCCAACGGCCATGACGGGCAGCGCGAGGGCGCCTACTTCGGGCTTTGGAACTTCGTGAACAAGCTGACCCTGGCCATTGCGGGCGGTATCGCGCTGCCGATGCTGGAAGGGCTGGGCTATGTCGCCGGTTCCACCGATGCACAGGCGCTGGTGGCGCTGGCGGTGACCTATGCGCTGGTCCCCTGCGCATTGAAGCTGGTCGCGGCCGCGCTGCTCTGGTCGGCCTGGCGCAATGCCCGTTTCTGATCAACCAAGGAGGTAACCCGGGTGAATCCTGTTCCTGTCGAGTCTTTCAAGCCGTTGCAGTGCCGGCTGATGCGCGGGCTGCGTTCGTTGCTGGCCGTGGTGGCGATCGCCGCGACGCTCGCCGGTTGCGCAGCGGTCGAGCCTCAGTCCTACGCGGCCGAGAAGCCCGTGCTGGACCTGCGGACCTACTTCAATGGCACGCTGATCGGGCACGGGATGTTCCAGAGCCGGTCGGGCAAGGTCGAGCGGCGCTTCGTGGTCACCATAGATGCA
>JBILGF010000337.1:0-4057 GCA_044351195.1 Burkholderiales bacterium | reverse complement strand
ATTTATCATTTGCAAATACGAATCTTTCTTGTTACGATTATTTCGCCTCGTATCACCCTTACACGCGTCCGACGGAGGATCCCGATGCAAAGAAAGTCCGCTTTCCGCCTGCTGTCCGCGCCGCTCGCCAGCGCCATGTGTGCGCTGGCTGCCGCCGTACTGATGGTCGCCCCGGCGCTGGCACAGACCGACAAGGTGCTCAACCTCTACAGCTCGCGCCATTATCAGACGGACGAAGCGCTCTACCGCGGCTTTACCGCAAAGACCGGCATACGGATCAACCGGATCGAGGCAGACGACAATGCACTGCTCGAGCGACTGCGTACCGAAGGCCGCAACAGCCCGGCCGACGTGTTCATCACCGTCGATGCGGGAAGGCTCTGGCGCGCCGAGCAGCTCGACCTGTTCATGCCCCTCGATTCAGCGGTGCTGAACAAACGCATCCCGGCCAACCTGCGCACGCCCAATGGCACCTGGTTTGGATTCTCTACCCGCGCACGGGTCATCGCATATGACCGCAAGACCGTGAAGCCGGAGGAAGTCGCGACATATGAAGACCTCGCACATCCCCGCATGAAGGGACGGCTCTGCATCCGCGCGAGCAACCATGTGTACAACCTGTCGCTGGTCGGCTCGATGATCGAGCGCCTGGGCGAGGCAAAGGCCGAGGCGTGGGCACGCGGCATGGTGGCCAACCTGGCTCGTCCGCCGCGCGGCGGAGACACCGACCAGTTGCGCGGGGTAGCCGCCGGCGAATGCGATGTCGCCGTGGCCAACACCTACTACTATGTACGCTTGATGAAGTCGACCCGCCCGCAGGATCGCGATCTGGTCGAACGCGTCGCCCTGTCGTTCCCGAACCAGGCGACCTCAGGCACGCATGTGAACGTGTCCGGTGCCGGGATCCTGCGCACGGCACCGAATCCGGTCGCCGCGCGCCTGTTCCTCGAATATCTCGCCAGCGATGAAGCCCAGGTCTACTTTGCCGATGGAAACAACGAATGGCCGGTCGTGCCGAGCGCGATCTCCAGGAACCCCGAACTCGCTGCGCTCGGCAGGTACAAGGCCGAGTCGACCAACATCGGCGTGCTTGGCCGCAACCAGGCGCTGGCGCAGAAGATCCTCGATCGGGTGGGCTGGAAGTAGCCGGCCGGCCCTCGGGCGGCGATGAATCGGCAGCCCGCTACCGCCGCCCGCCCGCTGCGCCGTACGCTCCTCGGTGCGGCGGGCGTCGTCGCCGCGGCCACAGTCCTGAGCGCGCGAGGTCGCGTTGCCCACGCACAATCGGCGCAGGGGACATCGGCAGCCCCGGCCATGACGCCGTCCCGGGCTGCAGGCCGCAGCCCCGCCCGCCCGCCGGCGATGATGGGTCTGTCCCTGGGCATGCCCCTCGAGGCGGCGGTCAGGACGGTCGAGGCGATGGCACCGCCAGACAGTGTCACCCTGCCACCGTTGCGGCGCGATACGTTGAACATCGTGAAGATCGAGGCGCCCGTCGCGCTGAAGGCACCGGCCGACGATCCACCCAGGGACACGAACTTCTACCTGATGCTGAACAGCGCGCCGCGCCTGCTGAAGAGCCAGTCGACGCGATCGAGCCACGTGCCGTTCGTCACGCTGGTCGCAAGCGCGGATGATCGCCGTCTGCTCCGTGTCGTTTTCGAGCCAGCCTTCGTTCACTGGCCGCGCGGCTACGATGCAGGCGGGCGCACTGCAGGGGACCTGGTCGAACTGCTGCGCGAACGCCATGCCGTGCCAGTCGAGCAGGTGACCGGCATGCGAGCCGGATCCGTCGCGCCATCCGGCGCACGTGCGCGGCGCCGGCCCGATCGCGATGAAGACGGGCAGTCCTGGTGGGTGCTGCGCGTGCACGTCGAGCGCAAGTCGATCGTGCTCACCGATGTCATCCGCTTGCCGGATGCGTTTGCGAGCCGGCTGCAACTGGACTGATCGTTCCGACCGGGCTGCGCATCGTGCGGGTGAGCAGCATCACCGGCAGCATGCCGACTGCCACGATGACCAGGGATGCGACGGCCGCCTGCCCCAGCCGCTCGTCCGAGGCGAATGTATGGGCCTGCGTGGCCAGCGTGTCGAAGTTGAATGGGCGGATCACCAGTGTGGCGGGCAGCTCCTTCATCACGTCGACGAATACGAGCAGGGCTGCGGTCAGCACGCTGGTCCACATCAGCGGCCGGTGTACCCGCCACAGCGTCTCTGCGCTGCCCAGCCCGAGGCAGCGCGCGGCATCGTCCATCGAGTGGGTGATCTTTCCGAGCCCGGTGTCGATGGCTTCCTGGGCCACGGCGAGGAACCGCACGAGGTAGGCATAGACCAGGGCCGCGACCGTACCGGTCAGCAGCAGCCCGGTGGTGATGCCGAAGCGGTCACGCATCACCGCGTCGAGCCAGTTGTCGAACGTCGCCAGGGGAATCAGGATGCCGACCGCGATCACCGCACCGGGCACGGCATAGCCGAGGCCGACTGCACGGCTGGCAGTGAGCGTGAGCGCGCTTCTGTGCAGACGCAGTGCATACGCGAGCGTGGTTGCGATCAGCACGGCGAGGATGGCCGTGACGCCGGCAAGGCTGAAGCTGTTGATCGCCAGGTGCAGGTAGACCGCCGGTGAGTGGTCGCCCCTGGCGTCGATCGCCAGTTGCAGCAGGGTGGCTGCCGGAAGCAGGAAACCGGCACTGACCGGCACCAGGCAGGCGAGCACGGCAAGCCCGGCAGGCCACCCGGACAGGCGCAGCGGCATGACCGGCCGGCTGCGCCCGCCAAGGGTGGCGTAACTTGCCCTGCCCCGGCTCAAGCGCTCGGCCAGAAGCACGACCAGCACGAACGACAGCAGTGCACAGGCGAGCTGGGCGGCGGCCAGGCGGTCGCCGAGCGAGAACCATGCGCGGTAGATCCCGGTGGTGAAGGTCTGCACCGAAAAGTAGGAGACGGTGCCGTAGTCGGCCAGCGTCTCCATGGCGGCCAGTGCGACTCCGCCGGCGATTGCCGGCCGGGCCAGCGGCAACGACAGCCGCAGGAACGTGGCCCATGCACCGAAGCCGAGGCTGCGGCTCACCTCGAGCACGCTGCCCGAGCGTTCGGAAAAAGCCGTGCGTGCCAGCAGGTACACGTAGGGGTAGAGCACGAACACGAACATCGCGGCCGCGCCACCGAGCGATCGGATCTCGGGAAACCAGTAATCGGCCCGCCCCCAGCCGAAGACCTCCCGCAGCAGCGTCTGCACCGGCCCGGTGAACTGCAGCAGGTCGGTGTAGGCATAGGCCATCACATAGGCGGGCATGGCCAGCGGCAGTACCAGCAGCCACTCGAAGGCTCGCCGTCCCGGGAAATCGAGCATGGTCACCAGCCAGGCTGCACCGACGCCGATCACGGCCACACCGATGCCGACGGCCACCAGCAGGACCAGGGTGTTCACGACATAGTCCGCGAGCACCGTCTGCAGCAGATGTCGCCAGATCTCCGCGGTGCCCCCGGCCAGAAGGCTGGATACCACCGACAGCACCGGTGCCGACGCGAGCAGCGCCAGCAGCAGGGCAAGCATGACCAGGGGGGACTTCAGGGCGCTCGGCATCGGTGCGTTCGTTCCACCGTGCCGCAGGCGCAGGGCGGCGGGACGTCTCGGCCTGTCGAAGATGGACTCTGGCGCGGATTCTGCCCGATCGTGGCTATAATGAAAAGCGAATCGTTCTCATTCCTGCGCGGTCCTGGCTGCCCCGCTCGCAGCCGCGGCCCTTCCCTCGCCCCGCCCTCCCTTCCGGACACCCGCCGATGGCCCCCGTCCTTCGCTTCGACCAGGTCAGTCATGCCTACGGCACGGTCGGTGTGTTCCACGACCTGTCGTTCTCGCTCGCGCGCGGCCAGATCGGCTGCCTGCTGGGTGCGAGCGGCTGCGGCAAGACCACCGTACTGCGCTGCATCGCGGGCTTCGAATCCGTACGGGCTGGCCGGATCCTGATCAATGACAGGGAAGTCGCCCGACCGGGCTGGCAGGTCCCGCCCGAGAAGCGGCAGGTCGGCATGGTGTTCCAGGACTATGCCCTGT
>JBILGF010000031.1:0-12906 GCA_044351195.1 Burkholderiales bacterium | reverse complement strand
GACCGCAAGAACCTCGCCGATTTCCTGCGCCAGGACCTTCACCTCACCGGCACGCATGTGGGCTGCGAGCACGGCGTCTGCGGTGCCTGCACGGTACTGGTTGATGGCGTCTCGGCCCGAGCCTGCCTGATGCTGGCAGCCCAGGCCGATGGCTGCAGCATAGAGACCGTGGAATCGCTCGCGGCCGGCAGCCCGGGCACCGCGGGCCTGGGCCCGCTGCAGCAGGCCTTTCGCGACCGGCACGCCCTTCAGTGCGGCTACTGCACCCCGGGCATCCTGATGTCCCTGACCGAGCTGCTGCGCGAGGTTCCGGCACCGGACGAGCAGGATGTGCGGCTGGTGTTGTCGGGCCATCTGTGCCGCTGCACCGGATACCAGAACATCGTCGCGGCCGCGCTGCAGGCTGCATCCGGACGCAGCGGAGGCGCCTGAGCATGGATACCATCACGCCGGTCGGGCAGGTCATCGAGCCGGCCACTGCTGCCCCGGTAGACGCCCACGTGGCGCGTCGCATGTTCGGCGCGCGTGCACCGCGCATCGAGGACCCCGCACTGCTGCGCGGGGAGGGTCGTTTCCTGGACGACATCCCGATGCCCGACCCGCTGCATGCGGCGTTCCTGCGCAGCCCGCATGCACATGCCCGGGTGACCCGGCTCGACCTGTCCGCCGCGCGCGCCCTGCCCGGTGTCGTGGCGGTGTTCGACGCCGATACCATCGCGCGTGAACTCACCAGCCTGCGCATGCCGCTCGGCTTTCCATCGGCCACCTTGCAGAAAGAGATCACGCCCTGGGTGCTGTCATGCACCGAGGTCGCCTATGTAGGCGAGGCGATGGTGATGGTGGTGGCGCAGTCGCGGGCGATCGCCGAGGACGCCCTGGCCCTGATCGATGTCGAGTTCGCGCCGTTGCCGGTGGTACACGACTGCCGCCAGGCACTCGAGGCCACCGCTCCGGTGGTGCGAAGCGATGCCGTGTCCAACATCGCCGAACAGCTGCAGGTGGGCTTCGGCGAGGTCGACGCAGCCTTCGCCGGCGCAGCCCATGTGTTCACCGAATCGATGTTCGTGCATCGCGGCGCGGCGCACCCGATGGAAGGTCGTGGCGTTCTCGCCCGCCACGACCCGGTCGAGGACGCGATCACCGTCTGGACCTCCACCCAGATGGCGCACGAGGTGATGCATTCGATCGCGGCAATGCTCGGCATGGACCAGCACAACGTGCGCGTGATCGCCCCCGATGTCGGCGGCGGCTTCGGTTGCAAATACCTGACCTATCCCGAAGAGGTGGCGATCCCGGCGGCCGCGCGCTGCCTGGGCCGCCCGGTGAAGTGGGTCGAGGACCGCGCCGAGCATTTCGTCAGCGCGATCCAGGAACGCGACCAGTACTGGGATGTCGATATCGCGGTCGACGCCTCGGGCCTGATCCTCGGCATGCGCGGCCGGCTGCTGCACGACCAGGGTGCCTATACCCCGCAGGGCATCAATCTGCCGTACAACGCAGCCACCTCGGTGACCGGTCCCTATCGAGTGCCAGCCTACCGGATGGACGTCGTCATCTGCCAGACGAACAAGACACCGGTGATCCCGGTGCGCGGCGCGGGCTATCCGCAGGCCGCGTTCGTGATGGAGCGGATGCTCGACCGCGTGGCGCACGAGCTCGGCATCGACCGCGCCGAACTGCGGGCGCGCAACCTGATCCCGGCCGGGAAGATGCCCTACGACAAGGGGCTCACCAACAGGGCAGGCGTGCGCTCGATCGTCGACAGCGGCGACTATGCGCGCACACAGGCCACCGCCCTCGCCCGCATCGACTACGCCGGCTTTCCGGCGCGCCAGCACGCGGCACGCGCGCACGGCCGCTACCTCGGGCTCGGCCTGGCCAACGCCGTCAAGGCGACCTCACGCGGGCCTTTCGAATCGGCGGTGATCCGTGTCTCGCCCCAGGGTCGCATCGACCTGTACACCGGCGCGCTGGCGATGGGCCAGGGCCTGGCCACTGCACTGGCCCAGATCGCCGCCGAGCAGCTCGACGTCGCGCTCGACATGATCCACGTCACCTGCGGCGATACCGGGCGCGTGTCGCTCGGCATGGGTGGTTTCGCCAGCCGGCAGACGGTGATGGCGGGCTCGTCGGTGCATCTCGCAGCGGTCGAGGTACGCAACAAGGCGCTCAAGGTAGGCGAGCAACTGCTGGGCGTGCCCGCGGACGGGCTGCGGCTGCGCGACGGACGGGTCGAGGTCGTGGCGTCGCCGGAACGCTTCGTCACGCTCGGCGACATCGCGCGCAAGCTCAAGGGCGCCCCTGGCTATTCGCTGCCGCCAGGCATCACGCCAGGACTGGAAGCGACCGGCCTGTTCCAGACCAACAGCCAGGCCCATGCCAACGCCTGCCACGCCTGCGAGGTCGAGGTAGACCCGGGCACCGGCGCGGTACGCATCCTGCGCTACGTTGCCGTTCACGACAGCGGCATGCTGGTCAACCCGACGATGGCCGAAGGGCAGATCCATGGCGGAATCGTGCACGGCATCGGCAATGCGCTGTTCGAGAAGATGGGATACGACGACGAAGCACAACCGCTCACCGGTACCTTCGCCGACTACCTGCTGCCGACATCCACCGAGATCCCGAACATCGAGGTCGTGTTCATCGAAACCGCGTCTCCGACCAACCCGATCGGAGTCAAGGGCATCGGCGAAGCCGGTACCATCCCGGTTGCACCGGCGATCGTGTCGGCGATCGAGGATGCGCTGTCGCCCTGGAACATCCATCTGGCCGAGGCACCGGTGTCTCCCGTGCGCCTGCTCGAACTGATAGACGCGTCAACCCTTGCCTGACCCGGGCCGGCGAGGGCCGTGCGCTGCAGCACCCTCGCGCCCGCGCCTCACGCCGTGGCCAGCCGCCAGCCGCTCTGCAGCGCCAGCCCGATCGCCATCGCCCAGAGGAACCCCTTCAGCAGCCTGCGGTAGGTGGTCGCATCGATCCGGTCCTGGATGCGCCAGCCGAACCCCATGGCAAGCAGCGCGATGGCCGTGAGCGGCAACGACAGCAGCATCGAGGTCCGGTCGATCTGCCCCGCCAGCGCAAGGCCCGCAGTCTGCAGCAGGCGCGCGGAAACGAAGCACAGGTTCATGACCTGGGTCATCACCAGCGTGGACAGGCCGAGCGCCGAAAAGTAGATCAGCAGCGGCGGCAGCGCGACATTCACCGATCCTGAGAGAAACCCGCCGAGGAATCCGGCCACCGCACCGGCACGCCGGGGATGGTTGCGCACCGGGGTCCAGTCGACCCGGTTCAGCGCCTCCTGGCGAAGGTAGACGAAAAGGGCCAGCGCAAGGAACAGCTTCAACCAGTCCTGGGGGGCGAAGATCAGGATCTGGGTGCCGATCAGGGCGCCGGGCAGCGTCCACAACGCCACGCGCCAGTGCTGACCGAGGCTGCTGCGCCAGTTGCCGCCACGCGCGATGGCCACCAGGCCGGTGACGACGTTGGGCACCACGGTGACCACGATGGCGGTACGGATGTCCATCAGCATCGCGAGCACCGGCGTCGCCACCACCGGAAAGCCGAAGCCGATCGCGCCCTGAAGCAGGCCGGCCGCGGCCACCACCGCGAATACGGCAGCCCAGACCTGCAGCGACAGGTCGATGCTCATCGCGCAGACAGGCCTGCGTACCCGCCCGGGCCGCGGCCCGCAGCCGTGCCCTCCGGCAGTCGATTCAAGCCGTGCCGCCTACCGTCAGTCCGTCGATGCGTAGCGTCGGCTGTCCCACGCCGACCGGTACGCTCTGCCCCTCCTTGCCGCAGGTGCCGACGCCCGAGTCGAGCTTCATGTCGTTGCCGATCATGCTCACCCGGGTGAGTGCATCCGGCCCGTTTCCGATCAGCGTTGCGCCCCGTACCGGATGCACCAGCCTGCCGTCCTCGACCAGCCAGGCCTCGGAGGCCGAGAACACGAACTTGCCGCTGACGATGTCCACCTGGCCGCCGCCGAAGTTCACCGCATACAGGCCGCGCTTCACCGAGCGGATGATCTCTTCCGGGTCCTTGTCGCCGTTGAGCATGTAGGTGTTCGTCATGCGCGGCATCGGCAGGTGTGCGAACGATTCGCGCCGGCCATTTCCGGTAAGCGGCATCTTCATCAGCCGCGCGTTCAGGGAATCCTGGATGTAGCCCTTCAGCACGCCGTCCTCGATCAGCACGGTGCTCTGGGTCGGGTTGCCTTCGTCGTCGACGTTGAGCGAGCCACGACGCTCGAACAGCGTGCCATCGTCGACCACGGTCACGCCGGGAGCGCCCACCCGCTCGCCGATGCGTCCGGTGAACGCAGAGGTGCCCTTGCGGTTGAAATCACCCTCGAGTCCGTGACCGATCGCCTCGTGCAGCAGGACGCCGGGCCAGCCCGGCCCGAGCACGACCGTCATCGACCCCGCCGGCGCGGGACGCGCATCGAGGTTCAGCAGCGCGGTATCGACAGCCTCCTGCGCATACCGGTTCATCACCTCGTCGGTGAAGTACGCATAGTCGAAGCGCCCGCCACCGCCCGAACTGCCCTGCTCGCGGCGCCCGTCCTGCTCGACGATCACCTGGACCGACAGGCGCACCAGCGGGCGCACGTCGGCGCTCTGCAGGCCGTCATGGCGCGCGATCAGCACCACTTCGTACTGGCCGGCCAGCGATGCCATCACCTGGATCACCCGCGGGTCGCGGGCGCGCGCAGCACGCTCGATCCGCTCGAGCAGGTCGACCTTGCGCGCTTCGTCCAGGCTGAGCAACGGATCGTCCGGGGCATACAGTTCGCGCGCCGAACCGGTGTGGATTATCGGTACGCTGCCCTGCTGGCCAGCCCGGGCGATCGCGCGGGTCGCCGTGGCTGCGGCCTCGAGCGCCGGCATGCTGATGTCATCGGAATAGGCGAACGCGGTCTTCTCGCCGGTGACCGCACGCACGCCCACGCCCTGCTCGATCGAGAAGCTGCCCGCCTTGACCATGCCCTCTTCCAGGCTCCAGCCCTCGGAACGGGTGTACTGGAAGTAGAGATCGGCATAGTCGACCTGGTGGCTGAGGATGCTGCCGAACACCTTGCCCAGGGACCCGGTGTCGAGCGCATGCGGCGCCAGGAGAAACCGGTCGGCCGTGTTCATCAGCCCCTCGGCGAGGCCACGCGGCGCAACCGGTGCAGGGAAGGCTGCCCTCGGCGCCGATTCCGAGGTGGAGCCGGAGGGCGCCGCGGACCGGGCGGCGGAATCGGAAGCGGCACGACTTGCTGGGGAATGGGCGTTCATCGGTTCCAGGTAAGGGCGAATGCAACAGGGTGAAGGCGGGCGGGCCGGTCGACGCCGGCCGGCACGGGCGAGAGGCGGGCGCGAACGGGCACCGGGTCAGAGCGCGCGCAGCGTGCGATGGGTCAGTGCCGGAAGCATGCTGCGCGACTCGCGCACCTGCGCCGGATCGATGTCGGCGAACACCACGCCCGGACCCTTCGCACGCGACGCCAGGATGCGTCCCCATGGGTCGACCACCATCGAGTGGCCATGCGTCTCGCGGCCATTCGGATGCACGCCGCCCTGAGCCGGCGCGACGACGTAGGCGAGGTTCTCGATCGCACGTGCACGCAGCAGCGGTTCCCAGTGCGCCGCACCGGTGGTCTCGGTGAAGGCGGAAGGCACGAAGATGAGGTCGACATCGCCGAATGCGCGGTACAGCTCGGGGAAGCGCAGGTCGTAGCAGATCGACAGCCCGATACGCCCGAACGGCGAATCGACGGCGACGACCCTGGACCCGTGCATGATCGTCCGTTCCTCGGAATACTTCTCGCGACCGTTGTCGAACCCGAACAGATGGATCTTGTCGTAGCGGGCGACCCGATTGCCTGCGTCGTCGTAGACCAGGCTGGCGTTCCAGACCTTGTCGGGGTCGTCGCAGGCGAGCGGCACCGATCCGCCGATCAGCCACACCTTGTGCCGCTGCGCAGCCTCGGCGAGGAAGCGCTGGATCGGGCCGTCACCCAGTGCCTCGCGCGCCGCAACCTTGTCACGGTCGCGCAGCCCGATGATGCCGAAATACTCGGGCAGACCGACCAGCCGGGCACCGCCCGCGGCGGCCTCGGCGATCAGCGCGGCGCAGTCGTCAAGGTTGCGCCCCACGTCCGGGCCGGAAACGGTCTGCACTGCGGCGACACGGAAAGGTCCGGCGGGCACCGGGGACTGCGGCACGGCGCGGGTCTGCTGCGGGTGGTGCGGCGGATCGATCTGCTGGGACAGCATGGAGTACCTTCCGGGATATCGACGTTCAGCGCGCCACTTCGAGTACGAGGGTGCCTCGCGGCAGGCCGGACGTCGATGCGTCTGCCGATGGCGCGAGCACGATACGACCGGGGTCTACGGCAAGCGCAACCAGCCAGTGACGCAGTTCGTCGGCACGAAACCCGTCATTCTGCCCGCCCCCGTGGCGAATAACCAGCGTTGCGCCCGCTGTCGCGTGCAGCGCGGCCACCGCGCTGCGCACGGGGGCGAGCGTACGGATGACCTCGGCGCTGCGCGGGCGGTCCCAGAGCGCATCGTCGACGGTCCATGCACCGACACCGGACCCGACACCGACGCTGACGACGGTGGCGGCGGCAGGCGCCGGAGCGGGCTGCGCAGGCATGCTTGCCGCTGCGGACGTCCCCGCCCCGGGCGCGCAGGGCAGCAGCACCAGCAGCAGCGCCGGCAGCAGGTGCGCGACCCGGGCACGGCGCCGGTTCGACAGGAGCCCGCGTCGAGTCATTGCGCGCATCACCCCGGCGGCAAGGCGGGCGAGGCCGGTGCGTTGCCGGGCTCCGGCCGGGGCAGGCGATTGACGGCAGGCTCGGCCCATGTGCCGGTGACCGCGTAATCGAACGTGGCGAGCTGGGACAGCGGGTCCTTCAGCACCCGCTGCACGAGGAAGGTCGCCAGCCCCGCCACCGGGCCACCGAGCAATGCCCCGGCCAGTGCCACACTGTCGCCCAGCACCGGCATCACCCGCACCTGCAGGTTCTGTGTCTCCCTGGCCAGGTTGACCTCGCCGCTCATCAGCACCCGAGCCGATGGCCCCTGTATCCGGAAATCCTCGAGCCGACCGGTACCCTGGGCGATACGCATCGCGCCCGAGATCTCGTCGAAGGCGAACCCCTCGCTGAATACATCCCGGAAGTCGAGCGCGATCCTGCGCGGGAGATGCTGCAGGTTGAACACCCCGAGCAGCCGCCCGACGCCGGGATCGAGCGTGAGGAACTGGCCTTTCGAGATGTCGACCTGGAGCGTGCCGCCGAGCGTGGCGAAATCGAGGTCCTGGGGGCTGCCAGCCCAGGAGAGCGGTCCTTCGATGCGTCCGGCCGCGCCGCGCACGCCTTCCGGATAACCGAGTCGCGCAAGCAGCCGCCCACCGTCGACGATATCGAGCCTCACGTTGGCCCGGGTGCGCGGTTGCGCCGTCCAGCTCTGCCACAGCCCGTCCATGTGGAAGCTCGCATCGGGATTGACGATACGCAGCCGATCGATGCGCCAGTCCCTCCCCTCCGGCTGCGCCGACAGTTCGAGGCGTCCCAGCGCCCGGTCAGCGATCCGGAAACGTTCCACTGTCACGTCCAGGGCCGGCAGTTCGACCTCGTCGAACTTCGCCTGCTGCAGCACGGCCTGCGTGGTCCGGGCCGGTGGCAGGTTGATCTGGCCCAGGCGGGCGACCAGTCGCCCCCTGCCCTCGGAGCGCCAGGCCAGCTGGCCGGAAACTTCCTTCGACGCGATGCTGCCTTCCCAGCCGCCGGGCTGCGCGACGGTCTTCAGCACCACGTCGTTGAAGCGCCGCCCGATCACCTCTACCTGCCCGACACGCAAGTCGATGTCGCCCAGCTGCGCCCCGCCCTTGCCGCCCCCGGACAGGGCTGCCAGCAGGGGCCGCCAGGCATCGATGTCCACGCGGTCGACAGAACCGCCGACCGTGACTCCGCGTCGCTCGGGTACCGGTGCGGGCGCGCCTCCGAGCATGATCGAGGCGCGCTCGACGGTCGCCTGCCCGCCCTCGATCCGGCGCAGCACCTGCGCCGCCAGTACGCTGCCCGCGGTGACTGCAAGACGATCCCGATCCACGCCACTGACCTGTTCGATGCGCAGCGGCAGCGTGTCTGTCATCGCCTTCCCGAACGGCGGTGGCAGGTCGATGGCCAGGCCGGCGAGCGAGGACTCCACGACCAGACTACCCACCTTTCGCCGGTAACTGACCGTGGCACGCCAGTCGGTCGACCCGCGCAGTGCCTGTCCCAGGGCCTGCGGCAGTTCGCGCCGCAGCAGCTCCGCCGTGGCACGTCCGGACACGCCGACCCGAACCGTGCCGTCGCGCTGCGATGCGACGTTGATGGCGGCCGGGCCCCCGAACACCTGTGCCGTCGCGCCGTTCACGCGGATGCCGCTCTCGGTGAAGTCCAGGCGCCCGTTCACCGACTCGAGCGGCGGCGCATCGGGGTCCAGTACCAGCCGGTTGCCGATGAACTGATAGCTGCCTGCGATGGTCGTGTCGACCATGCGGCGCAGCGGCAGCACCATGCGCAATGACAGGCGACCGCGGCCCTCTGCCTCCATCTGGCGCGTGGCCCCCTCGAGCAGATCATCCACCGGGCTGCGGGCGATGAAGCGCAGGAAGTCGCTGGTGGCCGATTCGGCCTCACCCGACACCTCGAGCAGTTCGTCGTCGTCAAAAACATCCGCCATGGTCGCGCGTACCCCCTGCAGGGCCGCCCCGGCGATGGTGCCGCTCCTGGGCAGGATGTCCATGCGCTCGCCACGGAACACCAGGTCGCCGTCGATGCCGGTGATCGTCGGCCACCCCGGTGCGTAGTCGAGTTCCACGCCCTGCGCCTTGACGGTCACCAGGAACTGCGCCCCCGGGCTGCGCCCGGGATCGCTGAACGGGAACTGCTCGAGGTTGCCCTTGAGGCGCAGGCGCACGTCGGTCGACTGGCCAGCCACCAGCGCACGTGCGAGCCAGGTGCGGGTGTCGGCGCCGACCACCCGCGGCAGGTAGCCGGCGACCGACCTGGCCTGTACGCGGCTCAGCGCTGCGGTGATGTCTGCATGGCCGAGCTTCGACTCGCGCGGCCGGATCTCTCCCGACAAGGTACCGGCCAGATCGGTGTTGGCAAAGGCCACGCCGGTCATCCGGACGGCCAGCTTCGGACCCTGGCCGCTCCACGCGAACTGCCCGCTGAGCGTGTCGAAGGCCAGCGGGCGCAAAAGGATTTGCGGCAGCGTCAGGCGAAACCCGCTCGAATCCAGGCGCAGGGCGCCCGCGACATCGCTGCCGTCGATCCAGCCGCTGATGCCGGACAGGCCCGGCCACGCGCCCACGGGCGCGACCGAGAGCTGGTCGAATCGGCCTCTCACCTGCCAGGCCGAAGGCGACTCGAGCGAACCTTCCCACGCGATCGAGACCTCCGACAGGCGACCTGACGGCGCCAGCGCCTCCAGCATCCGATGCAACTGCGGGTCGAGCGGCAGCTGGCTGGCCAGCGCAGCCCACGGCGCGATATCGAGTGCGCTCGCGGACAATTCGCTGCGCCCGGACCGTGCCATGCCCACGCCCCTCCGGGTGCTGCCGGACAGCCCCGCGGCAGGATCATGCCAGCGCAGCCGCGCAATGATCGGTGGCGTGGGCAGCAGGCCGGGCTGCGCCAGCTCAAGTCGGGTCAGCGCGAGTTCGAAGCCGTCCGCCAACTGGCGCCATGCCAGCCGCCCGCGCATTTCATCGAAAGCCAGCACCGGGCGCTCCGGTGCCAGCCAGGCGCGTACCCCGACCAGTTCCACATCGCCGACCAGCGAGACCAGGCGGCCGCCTCGCCGCTCCGCCCACAGCCGCAGGGCACCGGTGCCGCTTTCGGCGCCTGCCGGAAGGTCGACCCAAGCCTCCCAGCCGGACAGGCTGGACTCGCGCAGATCGACGAACAGCCGGCCGTCCCAATGCGCAATCCGGGCAAGATCGTCACCGCGCCACTCTGCGCGCAGGTCGAGCGGCGCAGCGAGACCGTCCGGTAGCACCGCGGTCATGCCCAGACGGTGCCGATCGCCGCTTGTCTCGAGGCGCAGGGCGACCTGCTTCAGCCAGAGTTCGGGCGCACCACGGGCTTCATCGATCCAGACCACCGATGCGTCGCGGATGACGATCCCGCGCTGGGCAAGCACCCAGCGGCCGAAGCCGGCGTCGGCCTTGCCGTCGTGCCTGGACACGGCCAGCCCGGCCACCCACAGGCCGCCCTGGGCATCACGCCGGATCGTCAGGCTGGGGCCGACGATCTCCAGCGTGTGGGTGACGCTGCGGCCGAGCATGATCGCGCGCCATGAAAGGGTGGCTTCGGCGCGCTGAAGTTCCAGCGCGGGCCGGCCTGCATCATCCTGCACCACCACCTGTGCCATCGATAGTTGCGGCCGAAGCCCGTCCCACTGGGCGGTGATGGCGCCGATGGTGACCGTCTGCCCGATGGATGCACTGACCATTGCGGCGATGCGCTCACGGTGCCGGTCGATATCGGGCAGCACGTAGTAGCGCAGCGACAGCACGACCGCAGCGATGCCCAGACCGGCCACCAGCACCAGCGCGCCCAGAAGCCGGCAGGTCAGCAGCGACATCCGTCCCAGCAGGCGCAAGGGATACAGCCACGCCAGACGGCGGCGCGGCGCTGCAGGATTGGGGGCGGGATCGTTCAAGAGCGTTGCGCTAGACTGCCGTACCGGTGGGAGACGCCAAATGCACCGGATCGGCAACCGACAGGATCACCCGTGCTCCAGGACATTCGTTTGAAGTGTACTGCCATCGACCGGCAGCGACCCGCGCCGCACCCGCTGCGGCGCAGGGGCGGCCGGGATCCGCACTGATCCTGCGCGCTGACCATGACTGCAGACGCATTCGACACCGCCATGGCCTACAGCCGGTTTGTCTCCAGACTGGCCAGTGCAGGCCTCACCGACCGTGATTCCTTCAACGCGCTGTGCGCGGCGCCGTTCACGCGCGCACGGATGCAAGCGTCGCTGCAGACCGGCGCCGCCCGGGCAGAGAGCGGCGGCGGCGCTACCTGCCCGCCGCTGGCGGTGCGCATGCGCATCCTGCGCCGGGAATGCCTGCTTGCCCTGATCGGCCGCGACCTGGCCGGGCGCGCCGACCTGGCCGAGGTCACCTGCACCATGACCGCGCTTGCCGAAGAGACGATCGGGGCGGCTTGCGGCGAGGCCACGCGGGAACTGCAACCGGTCTACGGGGATCCGATCGGCGAGGACTCCGGCCGGCTGCAGCCGCTGCTGGTGATCGGCATGGGCAAGCTCGGTGGTGCCGAGCTGAACGTGTCCTCCGACATCGACCTCGTGTTCGTCTACCCGGAAGAGGGCGAGACACGGGGCGGGCGGACGATCAGCAACCATGAGTATTTCGTCCGCTGCGGCAGGCGGATCATCGCCCTTCTCGACGAAGCCACCGGTGACGGGTTCGTGTTCCGGGTCGACATGCGGCTGCGTCCCTATGGCGACAGCGGCGCCCTCGCCTGCAGCCTCGCGATGCTCGAGGAATACTTCATCGCGCAGGGGCGCGAGTGGGAACGCTACGCATGGATCAAGGGCCGCATCGTGGCGCAAACCCCGGTGCCGGTGCCCGAGGGTGGCACGCCGGGCTACGCGGCAGCCCTGGCCGGGACGGTGCAGCCGTTCGTGTTCCGCCGCCACCTCGACTTCAGCGCGATCGCCTCGATGCGGGAACTGTCGGACCAGATTCGCCGCGAGGTCCGGCGCCGCGACATGATGGACAACATCAAGCTGGGGGCCGGTGGCATACGCCAGATCGAGTTCGTGGCGCAGGTTTTCCAGCTGATCCGCGGCGGACGCGACCTCGCGCTGCGGGCCCGGCCGACCCTGGACGTGCTCGCAGCGCTGCAGGCGCGCGCAATCCTCGAACCGCCGGTGGTGGAACGCCTGAGCCGAAGCTACGATCTGCTGCGCCGGCTCGAGCATCGCCTGCAGTACCTCGACGACGCACAGACTCATGCACTGCCGGCGAACGACGATGATCGCCGGCGCCTCGCCCTTGCAATGGGGTTCGATGACTGGCCGGCATTCGCCACGTCCCTCGATGCGCTGCGCGAATCGGTCGGCGTGATCTTCGAGCAGGTGTGCGCGATTTCCCCGGGCAACGATGCTGAACATCCCCTGTCCCCGCTCTGGCAGGACGACGTCGATCCGGCGGAGGCCGCGGCCTCGCTGGGCGCGATGGGCTACCGCCAGCCGGTGGAACTGGCTGCCCGCCTGCGTGAACTGCGTGCCAGTGCGCGGGTGAAGCGGATGGCATCGAGCGGCCAGAGCAGGCTTGCACAATTGATGCCGCGCGTGCTCGAGGTCGCCGCCGCCCTGTCGGATCCGGACGCGGCGATCGCCCGCCTGCTCGACATCCTGGTCAGCATCGGGCGCCGGGAATCCTATCTCGCGCTGCTGATCGAGTATCCGCCAGTCCTGCAGCGGCTGGGCGAACTCGCCGCAGCCAGCCCGTGGGCCAGCAGCTACCTTGCCCGGCATCCGATCCTGCTAGACGAGCTGATCGATGCACGCGCACTGCACTCACCGCCGGCCTGGCCGCAGCTGACCGAAGACCTGCGTACCCACCTAGACGCCACCACCGGCAACGTCGAGCGCCAGCTCGACATCCTGCGCCACTTCAAGCACGCCCAGCTGTTCCGCATCGTGGCACAGGACCTCGCCGGTGACCTCGCGCTCGAGCAGGTGTCCGATGTGCTGAGCGAGCTCGCCGACCTGGTGCTGGCGGAGGCGCTCGAGCGCTGCTGGCGCCACCTGAATGATGGACTGCCTGCGGTGCCCGGATCGCGCTTCGGCATCATCGGCTATGGCAAGCTGGGCGGCAAGG
>JBILGF010000465.1:0-2841 GCA_044351195.1 Burkholderiales bacterium | reverse complement strand
CGCACTGCGCCGCTCGGCGCGGATCGCCTGCGCATGGCCGATGAACTCGGCGGCGATGGCACGCTCTTCGGCGTTCCACCGCGTATGCACGGCGGCCTCTCCCTGTTCGGAGACCAGCGTCTCGTGGCGAGCCAGGAACTTCTCGACCTGCACCGGGTAGTAGGCGAGCGACTCGGTGGCGGTATCTACCGCCGTCAGTCCGCCGCCGATCACCACGACCGGCAGGCGCAACTGCATGTTGGCGATGGAGTCGGCCTTCGCAGCACCGGTCAGCTGCAGGGCCATCAGGAAGTCCGATGCGGTGCGAACACCGCGCGCCAGGCCATTGGGCATGTCGAGGATAGTCGGTCTGCCAGCGCCGGCTGCGAGCGCGACATGGTCGAAGCCCATGTCGAACGCGTCCTGCGCGGTCACGGTACCGCCGAAACGCACGCCGCCGAACATCGCGAACCCGGTTCGGCGCTCGAGCACGAGCCGGATCACCTTGAGGAAGTTCTTGTTCCAGCGCACGGTGATGCCGTATTCGGCGACGCCGCCGAAACCGGCCATCACCCGGTCGTCGAGCGATTCATAAAGATCGCGCACGTCGTGTACCGGGTCAAACGGCACCCGCCTGCCGTGGCCATCGACGCCTGACAGCCGCGGTGGCAATGGCTCGATCTTGAGGCCGTCGATGCCGGCGACCATGTGGCCATCGTTCATCAGATGATGGGCCAGCGTGAAGCCGGCGGGGCCAAGCCCGACGACCAGCACCCGGCGGCCCGACGCAGGACGCGGCAGCGGACGGCGGATGTCGAGCGGGTTCCAGCGCGTGAGCAGCGAGTAGATCTCGAAGCCCCAGGGCAGTTCCAGGACGTCCTTCAGCGTGCGGGTCTCGGATTCCGGGATGTTCACCGGCTCGGTCTTCTGGTAGATGCAGGCCTTCATGCAGTCGTTGCAGATCCGGTGGCCGGTGGCCGGTACCATGGGGTTGTCGATCGCGATGATCGCCAGCGCACCGATGGCATGGCCCATCGCCTTCACCTCATGGAACTCGGAGATGCGCTCCTCGAGCGGGCAGCCGGCGAGCGTCACCGCGAACGGCGATTTCCTGTAACGGGCTGCGGCGGGCAGGGCGTCGATTTCCGCGGCGTCGCCCTTGAGCTTTTCCTTAAGGCCCTTGGAGCAGGAATCCTTGCCCTGGTGGTGGCACCAGATGCAGTAGTGCGCCTGGTCGAGTGCGCCCACCAGGTCGGTGCCCGCGTCGGTCAGTGCAAACCCTTCACGGTGACGCTGCCGCTCTTCGTCGAGCGTGAACGCGGTGTAGCCTGAACGGGCGTCGGACTGCACCGGCACCAGGTGCATCGGATCGGTCCGGTGCGGCGTCTTGAACAGCACGCCCGCGGCATGCCTGCGCTGTCCCTCGTGCGTGGTGAGGGCCCAGGCTGCATAGTGCAAGGCGAGTTCCACGCGATCGGCCTGGTCGGCGTCGGCCTGCCATGCCGTCACGTGGCGTGCGAAGGCCAGCTCGCCGAACGGCTCGCCGAACCAGGCCTGCAGCGTTGCGCCTGCTGCGTCCGGATCGAAGCCGGCCAGCGCCTCCGGCTTGACCTTGGTCGCCGCCTGGCGCTGCACGAACTGGCGCTTGCACGCGTAGAGGGGCGCCAGTTCGCTGTGGCGGGCGGACAGCGCACGAACAGCGTCGCCGATGCCGAACAGCTCGCCGATGAAATCGTCGACCCAGGGCGACAGCTCGATCAGCAGCGCAGCTTCGGTCGCAGCATCGATGTCGGCGGGTGCTGCACGCGCACAGCGCAGCCGGGCGCCCAGGCCGGCATCACCGCCATCGAGCCACTGCAGGAAGGTGGTGTCCAGTGCGGACAGGCCATCGCGTTGATAGAGTTGTTCGAAGTGAAGCCCGTGGGCGAGAGAGAGCATCGGAGAGCAGTCGCGGTTGCGGTTCGAGGGCAGGAGCGGTCTTTCCGATCCGGCCGAAGGAGCTTCTGGGGACGAGGAGCAGTGATCCTCGCGCAGGCTCAATGATAGTGCGGTTCGGCCGCCTCCGGCCCTGGCGGCATCGCCGCACAACGGTCTGCTGCGTGAACGGGAAGCCCGTGGGGGACGTGCAGCGGAAGTCGTCGCAGGCCAGCACGCAGCACGTCAGCACGCAGCACGCAGCATGCAGCACGCAGCACGCAGCACGTCAGCACGCAGCACGTCAGCACGCAGCACGTCAGCACGCAGCACGTCGGCAGCCAGCACGCCGTACGTCTGGCAGGGTACGTGGCGGCGCGGTAAGCTCCGCAGCTGTCCTGCTCTTCCCTGCCGTGCGCCTGCCGATGCCCTTGAGCCATGCTTTCTGCCGCGATGTCCAGCCCTGATCCGCTCGGCCCGGGAACGGCGCTGTGCCTGTCCGGCGGGGGGTACCGGGCTGTCCTGTTCAATGCGGGCGCCGTGCTGCGTCTGGCCGAGGCCGGGCTGCTGGGGTCGGTGACGCGTATCTGCGGCGTATCCGGCGGCGCGATCGTGGCTGCTCTCGTGGCGGCGCACTGGGTGCGGCTGTCAGCAGAGGGCTTCGCGCCGGCGGCTGTCCGGCGCGAGTTGATCGAGCCGCTGCGCGCGCTGACCAGCCGTACCCTGGATGGCCGGTCGGTGGTGGGTGGCCTCCTGTTTCCCCGCTCGCTGTCCGAGTGGATCGCGCACAATTTCGACCGCGACCTCTACCGCGGTGTGCAGTTCGGAGACCTGCAGCCGGTGCCCAGGCTGTCGATCGGTGCCAGCCAGCTCAATGCCGGCAGGCGCGTGGTGTTCGGCAACGAGGCGCGCAACCGCGCAGACACGATCAGCATCGGCGACCCGAGC
>JBILGF010000336.1:0-4080 GCA_044351195.1 Burkholderiales bacterium | reverse complement strand
CGATCGCACCGCCATCGAAGCCGATCATCGACTTGTGCGGCAGGATCAGCGCCACCGAGTTGTGGTTGGACGGGCCACGGCAGGAGGCCCGCGTCTCCTCGCCCAGGCTCGCCATCACCATGTTGGTGCTGACCGACACACCGGACCCGGAGCTGGAGCCGAGCGAACCGGAGCGGGTGGTGTCGTACGGATTGGACGGATTGCCGCCCCAGGTGCTGCGCTGGTAGCCGATGGTCGAGGGCAGCACCTTGAGCATCCGGTGCCGGCCGCCCGGGTCCGCCGCGCGCCCGTTGTATTCGGTGCACACCGCCTTGGCGAAGATGATCGCGCCCTTCGCACGCAACTGGTCGACCAGAACGTGGTCGCGCGCAGGCACGTCGATGTCGTAGCGGGTATCGCCGCCGCCGGTCGAGCGCATGTCCTTCGTGTCGAACGGATCCTTGAACGAGAACACCACGCCGTACATCGGCATCTTCTCGAGATCGGGGTTGCGGCCGTACTGCGCATCGAGTTCGGCCGCGCGTTCGAGCGCATCGGGCTGGTGCCGGAACTCATCGCACATCGGCGGCGCGCCCGGGGGCAGCGGGCCCAGCGACGGGTGGCGGTCGAACTCGCCCTTGCAGGTGACCGAACGTTCGCCGCGGATGTTGATCGTCGACAGCGCGTTCACCCGTCCGGCATCGGGGATGCCCGCGATCATGCCGAACTGCTGCGCGACCTCGGGGTCCGAGGCCGTGGTGTCCATGCGGCCGAACTCGATCGGCGGACCTTGATAACGGTCGAGGTCGGGCAGCCAGTCCGACGCCTTGATCGTCTTCGTCGGGAACTCGATCGGTGCACCGCCGCGCACGGCGCCGGATGCCGGGTCGACGTCCCGCCCGTCTTCGGTGATGAGCATGCTCGATGCGCCGTTGAACGCGCGCACCCGCTTCAGGTAGTGCTCGACGACTTTCACGCAGGTCGTGTGCCCGTCGCGGATAGCCTGGTGCATCTGATCGATCGTCGCCTCTTCGAGGCGGAAGGGGGGAGTGGCGGGGCTGGATTCGTTCACGGTACGTCCGCTGTGCTGGATGGGTTGGTCAGGAAGATGGAGCTTACAACCATCGTATCGAACGTGTCATACGCCCCCGCGCGCGAAACGCCAAGCCTCGCGCACGGTTGACGTGATCGGGGCGCAGCACGCGAATTTATAGTTCCTCATGGATCGTCAACGCGCCCACCAGCGTCCCGTTATTCGACTCAACACAGGTCATCTGTGTCATCCAGGAAGAGGACGAAGAAACCATGAGCAGATTCGTGACGATGCTGATCGCTGGCGTGTTCGTTGCAGGCAACGCAGTTGCACAGACCACCACCGCCCCTGCAGCGCCCGCAAAGAGCCCGGCCAGCGCAACTGCGGCGACCCCGGCCGCCCCCGCCACCCCCGCAGCGCCGGCAGCCGCCGCCACCCCGGCGAAGCCGGCCACCGGATCGGCCGTTGCCCAGGCGAAGAAGGCCGACGCGAAGGCTCCCAAGGCCGACGCGAAGAAGGCCGCGCCGGAAACCGGCAAGAAGTAGCAGGCATCACCTGCATCGCGTGCATCACATGCAGCCCGTGCGTCACGTACATCAGGTACATCACGTACATCACGCACGAGGCTGCACCGCATGTCGATGCCGTTGCATGACCCGCGGGCCGGCACTCCCCTCCCCCGCCCTGCGTTGGGCGGACGTGCTTCCCCCAGGCACGTCCGCCTGTTTTTTCAGTCTGGTGCTCGGCGCATGAACATCGCTGCACCGGCAAGCCCAAGCAGTCCGACCAGCACGAACGACGCGACATAGTTGCCGCTGGCCGAATGCGTCGCGTAGAACACCGCCGGCCAGACCACGACGCCCGCGTACGTGCAGAACATCGTGCCCCCGGTGGCGGCAGTAGCCATGCCCTGCGGCGCGCGGTGCGCGACTTCGGCGAGATAGACACCGTTCCATGCGATCGACGAAAGCCCGGCCGCGGCAGACAGGGCGAGCACCGCGACCATCGACCATGATGCATCCACGGCGGCCAGCCCCAGCGAGGTGAGCCCCATCAACAGGCTGACCAGTGCCAGGGTGCGGCGCGGCGCGAGCAGGTTGTCTGCGACCCAGCCCCAGCCGATGCGGCCGACCAGCCCGCCGACCATCGCGCAGGTCATCGCCAGACCCGCCTGTCCGAGGCCGAGGCCGGTCCCGGTGAGGAACACCACGAGGTAGGTGACCACGCACATCTGGATGCCGGCGAACACGAACGAGCCGATCGCCAGCTCGCGCAGCCGCGGCAGGCGCCACACCAGCGCGAGCGAACCGAGCGGCGAGGTGCTGGCCGACGGACCGCTGCCGCGCACGCCTTCATCGAAGTCGCGCTGCAGCGGCTGGCACAGCACCGCACCGGCGACCACGGCGGCGGCCAGCACGAACGCCGCCACCTGCCAGTCGAACGCCGCCACCAGTGCCGGGATCATCAGGCCGCACACCCCGGCCCCCACCGGCACGCCGGTCTGCTTCACCGAGAATCCGAGCGAGCGGAACCGCGCCGGCAGGGTCGACACCAGGATGATCGCCGATGATGGCGTGACCGGGCCGTAGCCCAGCCCGAGCAGCATCGCACCGAGCAGCACCAGCGGCAGCCAGGCCGTGGCCACCAGCGCGATGCCTGCGGCGCACATCACCAGGCAGACCTGGCTCGCGCGCAATGCGCCCAGCGTAGCCACCGGGCGCGCACTGGCCAGTGCGGCGATGGCGGCGAACAGATAGACGATCGAGGTGAACACGCCGACCGTCGACGGGTCCAGCCCCATCGTGCGGGTGGCAGCCGGGGCGAGCACCGGCGGTGCGAAGATCACTAGCGCGACGCCGGCCTGCACCGCGAACGCGACACCGACCGCGGTGGCCACGCCGACCCTGGGTGCATCCGCGCTCACTGCAGATCCTCCCAGGCCTTCTGCAGACGCTTGATCGACACCGGTGCTGGCGTGCGCAGTTCCTGCGCGAACAGCGACACGCGGAGTTCCTCGACCTGCCAGCGCAGCGCCTCCGCGCCCGGGTCAGGCTCTCCCGCGGCCTGCCGCTCCTCGAGCCGGCGGTCGATCCGCTTCGCCAGTCCGGCGATCGCCTCGGCATGCTTGCGGTCGCGGTCCGGGTTGCCCGGATACTTCGCCAGGCGCAGCTCCATCGCCTTGAGGTAGCGCGGCAGGTGCGGCAGTTGCTCCCACGGAGTCGCCTGCATGAAGCCCGGGCGGACCAGCCGTGACAAGTGCACGCGCATGTCGGCGGCGATGCGCGCGAGCGCTGGCGGTGGCGTCGACACCAGCGGCGCGACCTTCGCGTAGGCCTGGCCCACCTGCCCGAGCAGACGGAGCGCGCCATCGGCCACTGCGGGCACCCGTGCGCGCGCGCGGGTTCGCTGCTGCTCATACTGGGCCTTGGACCGCGGCAGCGGGTCATCGCCGATGAAGGCACGATCGGCCACCGCCGCGACCACGTCCTCCACCAGCGCATCAGGTGGCGCCACCAGGCGCAACGCGAGCAGCGCCTCCTTCTGGTCGCGCACCCGCTTCTCGAGCATGCGCATCGGCTCCTTCATCTCGATTCGCATCAGGCGCACGATGCCTCGGCGGGTCGATACGGTAGCCGATGACTCGGTATCGAACAGCCGCAGCGCGACACCCTTGCCTTCATCCTCGATGCCCGGGTGCGCAGTCAGCCGACGGCCGCCCTGGGTCACCGCGATCGAGGCCGGCAGCTCGCCGAAATCCCAGGCCGTGATGCCACCGCGTTCGAACGCGCTGCCCGCCTCGCTCACCGCGAGCTGCGCCGCTTCGCCCAGCTGCGCGCGCAGTGCCGGCAGGTCACGCCCCAGCGCCAGCTCGCGCCCGGCGTCATCGACCACCCGGTAGTTCATGCGCAGGTGGGCCGGCAGATCGCCACTGCTGGTCGCCGACTGCTGGATCGCGCGCCAGGCCTCGACCGTGAAGGCCTCGCCGGTCTCGCGCTTCACGAACGCGACCAGGGCCTGCTCGAAGGGCGGACGTCCGCCGGCACCGCGCGCGCCGACCGACTCTCCGC
>JBILGF010000385.1:0-3520 GCA_044351195.1 Burkholderiales bacterium | reverse complement strand
GACCGTGCTGGCGTCGTAGCCATAGACCCATCCGGGGTCGGCCTTGTCGCGCAGCCAGTTGTTCGCGCTCGATCCTGCCTGGATATCCGATGCGCGGGGCTTCCGGATACGCTCGTAGTTCAAGTAGGCCTCATGGACGCCATCCTGCTCGATGCCGTCGAGGCAGCGCGCGAGGATGGCTGCATCCTCCAGGGCAGATGCAGCGCCCTGCGCCATGTATGGTGTCATCGGATGGCAGGCATCGCCCAGCAGCGCGATGCGCCCATCGGACCAGCGGGGCAGCGGATCTCGCTCGAACAGTGCCCACTTGAACACCTCGGGACACGCGTCGAGGATCGCCTGCACGTCGGGATGGAAGCCCGCGTACGCCGCGCGAAGCTCGTCGAGATCGCCCCTGGCCGACCAGGATTCCGGCGTCGTCCATTCGGCACGCTCCGGGACACTGGTCACGAAGTACAGTTCGTCGCGGGCACGAGTGACGAAGTACACGACCATGTGCCGGTCCGGCCCCCACCACTTGGTTCGCACTGGATCAAGCGTGAGGCCGCGCAGGCGGTCTGCGGCGAAGGTGGTCCGATAGGCCACCCGGCCGGTGAATCGCGGCTTCTCAGGTCCGAGCAGCGTCTCGCGGACCAGGGAGTGCACGCCGTCGGCACCGATCACCGCATCGGCGCGCACGGACGTTCCGTCCGTGAAGCGCAGGTCCACGCCCTGCGGTCCCTGGTCGATCGCCGCGAGCTTCATGCCCAGATGCACCACTTCGGACGGCACGATGCCGGCGATCGCGGCATGCAGGTCGGCCCGATGCAGGAACAGGTACGGTGCACCGAAGGCGCGCTCGACCTCCGAGCCCAGCGGGAGGCGGCTGGTCTCGACCCCGGTGTCCCATGTGCGGCTGATCGCAAATTCGGCCTGGAATGCGGTTTGGCGCAGCGTTTCCTCGATGCCCAGATGGCGCAGCACCTTGACCGCATTGGGGGCCATCTGGATGCCTGAACCGACCCGGGCGAAACGGGTCGCCTGTTCATACACCTGCACCCTGTGACCGGCCCGCAGCAACAGGGCTGCGGTGGCAAGGCCGCCGATCCCGGCGCCGATGATCGCAAACGAAACGGGTTTCACTGGCTTCACTCCATCACGATCTTTGCGCGGCTGATCACCTTGCGCCACTTCTGCATCTCGTTCTGGATGTGCATGGCGAAAGCCTCCGGCGTAGTCGGCGTGATCTCCACCGTGCTGAACGCCTTTTGGATGGCGGGCAGCTGCAGCACCTTGCGGATCTCGCGCGACAGGCGATCGACGATCGGGGCTGGCGTGCCACCGGTTGCCAGCAGGCCGAACCAGATGGTCGACTCGTAGCCTGGGACTCCTGCCTCCTGCAGGGTGGGCAGGTCGGGCGCTGCCGCCGCCCGCTTCGCGCTGGTCACGCCGAGCACCCGGACACGGCCGGCACGCGCCTCCGACAGGCCGGCGGCGCCCAGCATGAGGTCGACATGCCCACCCATCACATCGGCCATCGCCGGTCCGGCGCCCTTGTACGGCACGTGGATCATGTCGATGCCCGCGAGCAGCTTCAACAGTTCGCCAGCCAGGTGGTTCGACGATCCATTGCCACCCGACGCGAAGGTCAGGCGACCCGGCGTGCGGCGGGCCAGCGCCACCAGGTCCTTCACGGTCGTCGCGGGTACGGACGGATGCACGACCAGGTACAAGGGCGTCGTCACGCACACGCTCAACGGCGCGAAGTCCTTCACCGGGTCGTAGGGCAGCTCGCGGTTGACCGCCGGGTTGATCGCAAGGCTGGTCACGCTTCCGAACACCATGGTGTAGCCGTCAGGGGGCGCCTTTGCCGCAACCTGCATGCCGATGACCTGCGAGGCCCCGGGCCGATTCTCCACGATCACCTGTTGCCCGAGTACTTCCGCGAGGCTGGCGGCGACCGCGCGCGGGAAGCTGTCGCCCAGTCCGCCAGGCGAATAGGGCGAGATGATGCGCAGCGGCTTCACGGGGAATGAACTTGCAACCGATTGTGCGAGCGAGACCGGCATCACTGCGGTGCACAGCCAGAGCGTCGCAGCAGTCGCGATCGGAAACTTCATGCGTCCTCCATTCATGTCCGCTCCACCCGCATTACTCGAACACCCCCGCCTGGAACACCAGCCCCGCATGCTCGCGCATCGCATGGAAGCGCACGCCTTCCCACCGTTCCTTCGCCACGTCGAGCTCGGACGCATGCGCGGCCAGGAACACCGGCGCATCGACCACGTCCACCGCCACCCGGTGCGCGTTCGTGCGCAGGAACCGCTTCAGCTCGTCCGCGTCGTTCGACGTGACCCAGCGAGCGATCCGGTAACGGCTCTGGGTCAGCCGCGGCTTCACGCCGTACTCGTTCTCCAGCCGGTGCGCGACCACCTCGAACTGCAGTTGGCCGACCGCGCCGAGCAGCAGCGGCCCGCCGGTCTCGGGCCGGAACACCTGGATCGCGCCTTCTTCGCCAAGCTGCAGCAGGCCCTTGCGCAACTGCTTCGCACGGATCGGGTCGGCCACCTCGACTTCCTGGAACAGTTCCGGCGCGAAGAACGGCAGGCCGGTGAACTGCAGCATCTCGCCTTCGGTGAGCGTGTCGCCGAGCTGCAGCAAGCCGTGGTTGGGCAGGCCGATGATATCGCCCGGCCAGGCCTCTTCCAGCAGGTCGCGCCGCTGCGACAGGAAGGACATCGCATTGCTGGTACGGATCTCTTTCCCGCTGCGGCAGATCTTCAGCTTCATGCCGCGTTCGAAACGCCCGGAGCAGACACGGATGAAGGCGATGCGGTCACGGTACGCCGGGTCCATGTTCGCCTGCACCTTGAACACCACGCCCGAAAACGCGGGTTCGGACGGTTCGACCACGCGCTGGATCGCCGGCCGAGAGCCAGGCGGCGGGGCGAGTTCGACCAGTGCGTCGAGCACTTCGCGCACGCCGAAATTGTTGATCGCCGAGCCGAACAGCGCCGGCGTCTGCCGGGCATCGAGGAAGGCTTCGCGGTCGAACACGGGTGCTGCACCCTGCAGCAGTTCGATCTCCTGCCTGGCCTGCGCGAATGCGTCGCCGAAGCGCGCCGCACATTCCGGGTTGTCGATGCCGGAGATCACTTCGTCGTCGTCGCGCGCGCGGTCTTCGCCGGCGCGGAACACGCGCATGGAGTCGTGGCGGATGTCGAACACCCCGCCGAAGCGCTTGCCCATGCCCACCGGCCAGGTGAACGGGATCACCGGCATGCCCAGCGCACGCTCGATCTCGTCGATCAGGTCGAGCGGGTCCTTCACCTCGCGGTCCATCTTGTTCACGAAGGTGACGATCGGCGTGTTGCGCGCGCGGCAGACTTCCAGCAGGCGCAGGGTCTGCGCCTCGACGCCGTTGGCCGCGTCGATCACCATCAGCGCGGCGTCGACTGCGGTCAGCACGCGGTAGGTGTCTTCCGAGAAGTCCTGGTGGCCGGGCGTATCGAGCAGGTTGATCACGCAGTCGCGGTATTCC
>JBILGF010000335.1:0-4088 GCA_044351195.1 Burkholderiales bacterium | reverse complement strand
TGACCGAGGCGACCGCGTAGGTCTCGACAGCGATCCGCGCCACCTCGGACGGTCGGGGCGCGAGTTCCGCCAGCGCCGCTTCCAGCGCGTCCAGGGCCGAGTAGATCGGGTTGCAGCAGGCACGCAGCCGGAAGTGATTGCGGGTGATCTCCCAGCGCGTGCCGAGTTGCTCGGTGACCGGTGCGGGATCGAAGCCGTCACCCACCAGCCCGGCCAGCGCCTCTTCGACTGCGCCGTCGCGCCCGTTGAATCCGGCAACCGCCAGTTCCGCGGCGAGTGTCCCGTTGACGCCGCTCATGCCGCCGGCCACATTGAGCGCGGTCGCACCGGCAACCGTGTGCGAATAGGAAGGCACCAGCACCAGCGGGGCACCGATGCGGATAGCCTGCGCGATGCCGGCCGCGTCAAGCCCGCGCAAGCGTGCGCCCGCCGCGATGGCACCGAACATCGCGGTCTGTCCGTTCTGGTGGGCCTTGGGACGTGCCTTCAGGCCGGCGCCCAGGCGCACGCCGATGTCGTAGCCCACGACCAGCGCGGTGAGCAGCTCCGGGCCGGAACTGCGCATGCGCTCGCCTGTGGCAAGCACGGCTGGCAGCACTTGCACGCCAGCCTGGCAGGATACGAACCGGTGCCCCTCGCACAGCTCGATCGAGCGCCCGGCGATGCCGTTGAGCAGTGCCGCGGTACGCGCATCGGTACGCAGCGCCGGGGCGCAGACCAGTGTGGCTTCGCCTGTCGCGGTATCGACTGCAGGCAGCGCAGCGCGCAGCCGGGCGACTTCCGGCTGCAGGGAGCCCGCCAGCATCACGCCGATGGTGTCGAGCAGCACCAGCCTGGCGTGGTGCTGCACCGCTGCGGGCAGATCGGCCCAGCGCGTACCCGCCGCGTGGGTGGCGAGCGTGTGTGCGATATCGCTCATCGTATGGCCGTCGCGACGCGGTACGCCGGTCAGTCGACCTTGATCTTTGCTTCTTTTACCAGGCGAGCCCACATGGTGATCTCGCTTCGCACCAGTCGGTCCAGATCCGCCGGCGTCCCGCCCACCGGAACAGCGCCCTCGCTCAGGAACCGTGCACGGAACTCCGGGACCTTCATCGCACGCGCCACCTCGGACTGGATGCGGTTGACGATCTCGCCTGAGGTTCCAGCCGGGGCGAACAGCGCAAACCAGCCCTGCGCCTGGTAACCCTTCAGTCCCTGTTCGCCGACCGTCGCGACATCGGGAAGCGCGGGAGAACGCTCTGCCGTGGTCATCGCCACCGCACGCAGCTTGCCGGCGCGGATCTGCGCCATCACGGTCTCGATGGTGGCGAACATCACCTGGGTCTCGCCGGTCAGCACGCCGGTCATCGCCTGTCCGCCGCCCTTGTAGGGCACCTGGATGAGGCGGGTCTGGGTGGCCGACATGAACGACTCGCCAGCCAGATGGATCAGGCTGCCCGGGCCCGCAGTCGAGTAGAGCAGCTCACCGGGCTTGGCACGCGCGAGCTTCACCAGGTCGAGCACGGTCTTCACCGGCAGCGACGGGTGGGTCACCACCACCAGCGGCACGGTGGTCACGACCGAGATCGGGGCGAAGTCCTTGACCGGGTCGTAGCCCAGCTTCGGATAGAGCGCAGCCGCTGCGCTGAACGCGGCCGATGACAGCAGCAGCGTGTAACCGTCGGGCGCCGACTTCGCGACCAGTTCCATGCCGACGGTGCTGCCCGCGCCCGGGCGATTCTCGACCACCATCGTGCCCACGGTTTCGGTGAGCCGTTGCGCCACAAGCCGGCCGAAGATGTCGGCGCCACCGCCGGGCCCGAACGGCACCACCAGCCGGATCGGTTTCTCGGGATATTTCTGGGCGAGCGCCTCGGGCATCAGGCCGGACGCGAGCAGGAGTGCTGCGCCCGAGGCGGCAGCCATCAGAGTCGCCCGTCGGGGCGGGGTCAGGTCGGATCTGGACACGGCAGCTGCTCCTGGACGGTTCGAGGCATGCAAGATACCACTTCATGGCGTTCGCCTGCGCCAGAGCCGCAGCACCAGAAAGCCGCCGAGCATCCCGCCCAGATGCGCGAAGTGGGCAACGCCAGACTGGGTGCCGGTCACGCCCAGCACCAGCTCGAGCAGCGCGTAGAGCGACACGAAAAGCCATGCCGGCATCGGGATCGGCGGAAACAGCAGCAACAGCCTGCGGAAAGGGAAGAACAGCCCGTAGGCGAGCAGCAGGCCGAACACGCCGCCGGATGCACCGACCGTGGGATGGGCCGTCGCGCTGGCAAAGGCCACGACCAGTTGCATGAGCGCAGCCGACACCACACAGGCGAGGTAATAGAAGAGGAAACGCCGGCTGCCCAGCACGCGTTCCACATCACGCCCGAACAGCCACAGCGCCAGCATGTTCACTGCGAGGTGCAGGAGGCCGCCATGCATGAAGCTGTACGACAGCAGTTGCCACGGCATGAAGGGCGGTTGCGTCGCTGTCCCCGGTGGCCAGAGCGCGAACCAGGCAAGCAGGAAGTCGCCGTAGAAGAACTGAAGCCCGAAGCCGGCGATGTTCAGGATAAAGAGTGTACGTACCATAGCGGGCGATCCTGCCTCGGTCGCGTGCCGGGCGTGCGGGAGGATGCAATGATAGCCCCCGATGCGGCTGGCCGGCCGGGGGCAGGGACGGGGAATGCACGGATGAGTCATCGGAGATTGCAGAGCGCGCATGAGCGGCGGGCCAGGGCGCACAGCGCCGGCAGGATTGCCCCGGCCGTGCTGGCCACGCTGGCCGTGCTCGTCGTGCTCGTCGTGCTGGCCGGGCCTGGCGGTCAGGCGCGCGCGGCGGATGGCGCGACGCGTCCGCTGCCCACTGCCGTGACCGCGTCGACCGTCGCGTTCGACAGCGCCGATGGCCGCACCCGGCTCATCGGATACCTGTTCCGACCGGCCGGAAAGGGACCGTTCCCGGCGATCGTGCTGATGCACGGTCGCGCGGGTCTCTACTCCAGCCTGCCCGGATCAACGGTGTCGCTGGAATCGCTCTCGGTGCGGCACCGCTACTGGGCGAGGTTCCTCGCGAACGAGGGCTATGTCGCCCTTCTCGTGGACGGATTCGCGCCACGCGGCTATCCCGCCGGTTTCGGACGCGGCACCTACGGGTCCCGCCCGCCCGAGGTGAGCGAACAGACGGTACGTCCGCTGGATGCCGACGGCGCTGCTGCGTACCTGAAGGCCCGGGACGACGTGATCGCGGAGCGGATCGGCCTGCTCGGCTGGTCCAATGGTGCGATGTCGGCGATTGCCCGGATCACCCGGCCAGCGGCGCCCGGAGATCCGTTTCGCGCCGCCATCGCCCTCTACCCGGGCTGCGTGATTCCCGAGCGCGAGGGCGCACGGCCGACGGTGCCGCTCCTGTTGCTGGTCGCTGGAGAAGACGATGAGGTGTCACCGCAGCGTTGTGCCAACTGGGCAGGCGCGGTTGCGCCGTCGGCGCCAGGCTTCGTCTGGCAGCGCTACGAGGGGGCTGCGCACAACTTCGACGGACTGGCGCTGGGTACCCGGGCGAGTGCTGCCGACCGGCTGGCCGCCGCGGCCGCAGAAACCCTCGCCCGCTCATTCCTTGCGCATCATCTGGGCCCGGTTCGACCCGAATGAGACGGTCGGGTACGCCTGACTGCGGATTCCGACACGGGAGCGAGCGGCGCCGGGTACGGTAGCGGCGGATGTCCAGGCTCAGGCCAGGTTCAGACCCGCATCAACCGCTGCTTCTGGCGTTCCCACTCGCGGTCTTTCTCGCTCGCGCGCTTGTCGTGCTGCTTCTTGCCCTTGGCGAGGCCGATGGCCAGCTTCACACGGCCTCGGGTCAGGTGAAGGTCCAGCGGTACCAGGGTGTATCCCGCACGCTCGACCTTCCCGATCAGTGCGGAAATCTCTTCCGCATGCAGCAGCAACTTGCGGGAACGGGTCGGATCCGGCAGCACATGGGTCGAGGCGGAGGTCAACGGGCTGATATGGCAGCCGATCAGGAACACTTCGCCACTGCGGATCACGACATAGGCCTCCTTCAGCTGGGATCGCCCGGCACGGATCGCCATCACCACCCAGCCCATCAGGGCCAG
>JBILGF010000522.1:0-8037 GCA_044351195.1 Burkholderiales bacterium | reverse complement strand
GGCTGCGCGCCGAGTTATGCCGCGCACTGGAGGCGGATGTCCTCTTCTTCTTCCCCACGCGCCACGACTGGGTTCCCGGCACCGGCTACGCCGACAAGGCGAACGATTCGTTTCTGAAAGCGTTTGTGAAGCTGCGAGTACAAGGCCTGCGCGTCGGACTCGTGCTCTGCGAGTGGGGCGCGAACGTGGAGCAGAGCAAGTCCCTGCTGTCCCGATCGGGCTTCGATTCGCATGTCCATTGGACTGCACCCATGGCGATAGTCCAGTTCATGCGAACTGCCCGTGCGAGCGATTTCGTCGTCGATCAGTTCAAGCTTGGCGCCATGGGAGGCATTGCGGTCCGTGCGATGATGGCTGGCGTCCCGGTCATCAGCCACCTGGACGAGCAAGAGGTCCGGCGCCATTACCCCGAGCTGCCTCCGATCGTCAATTGCCGCACGACGGAGGAGATCATCGATCGGGTCCGTCCTCTGCTCGACCAGCCGGAAGAGCGCCGTCGCCTCGGGGACGAAAGCCGCGCCTGGATCGATCGACACCATGCCAAACGGACGGCCTTGAACATACAGGTACATCGCTATCGAGATTTCCTCGACAGTCGCGGATAGCCGTGCACGGTATGCGGGGCGCGAACACCGACGCGGAGGTCAAGCGCGGTACCGCTCGGCTGCGAGTCGGGCAGCTTCGGTTAGCTCCATGACGCGGCTCAGCGTCATCCCCGAGAGCTCGGCGGTCTCGAGGTAGAGTTCGCCCAGCTTCGAAGCGATAGCCTCCTGCGAGTAGTGGGCCTCCACGTAGCGCCGACTTGCAAGTCCTAGCCCGGCCAGGTCCAGCTTTCCCGTCAAGCAGTCGCGCAGGACCGTCTCCAGCGTATCGGGGTCTGCGCGGATGATCGGACAACGGTCGAAGTCGACCGCCATATCCGGTCCGCGCAGATAGCAAAGCACCGGCTTGCCGAGCGCCATTGCTTCCAACGCCGTGTAGCCGTGAAAGCCGGCAATGAACTGGTCAGCCACGATGTCGGCGTCCCGGAACAGATCGAGGACGTCGGAATTCGGGACACCTTGCACGAGCACGAGTTCTATCTGGCAGCCTTCTGCGCGCAGGGCTTCGATGGCCTTCTCCAGATAAGCCGTGCCCTTGAAGTATGCGTGGTTCGGAGCATGCGCCACCCGTAGCGGGCCGGAACGTCTCGGCGACGTGGAAGGCTTGATCTTTCTTACGTCCAGCGGCCAGTACGGCATGCTTCGCGCACCGGGGACATAGGCGAGCATGTCACCTGTCGCCACCATCGCATTTGCATATCGCCCAATCGCGGTAATGTTCGCTTCGCCAGCCGCATCGTCGCACTGGCAATACAGCCCTGGCTGCGGGCAAGCAGCACAGAGGTTGAACTTGCCCAATGCAAGCGTGCGCGCCCTGGTGCGCACGTCAGCCCCGTACGCGTAGGTGTACAGCCTCTTGCCGGCCCGCTTGAGAGCAGCGAGTTCCACGGGACTGATTCCAATGCGGACGCTCGGGTTGTGGACGCCCCGGTCGTTGAACAGATGAAAGACGTCGTAGCGAAGCAGCGACCAGGCCAACACCCAGCGGGTGAAATTGACATAGGTTCTGGGATGCTCGGCAATCACCCAGCGGTTGATGCGCGACAGATTCACGTCGAACTGACGCGAGATATAGTAGGTAACGAAGACGAGAGATTCGCTTCGCAGGCCAAGCAGCCGGTCGCATCCCGAGAGCAGGGGAAGGGTGAGGATGGGAGTGATGCCCCATACCGTCCGAAGCCGTCCTGTCCGCATTCGCCGCGCGGTAAGCCATCTCGCTGCGCGGATCGGCAGCGGCACCTTGATCCATAACAATGCCGCAAGAACTATCTTCGCGAGCATCGTGGCGATACGGCGTAACCGCGTACCCGGCGCCGTGGATTCCGGGGCATGAAGGGCCTCGCGCTTCGATAGCAAACCGATCCTCGCTCATTTCAGGCCGAGCGCTCGATTGCGCGGATCGAGCACCGCGTGCGATTCGCCCCCCTCAACTTCCACGCGCAGACGCAACTCGCTGGCACAGTCTGCTTCAGCGACCATCAGCGGCAACCGGTCGAGGACTTTACACTCACATGGCGTCAACATCTATACTCACGTCATCGATTTTTCGAAGCGTGACTCCGCCCCGAGACAGCCTAGCCCTCGGTCACGAGAGCGATCGACCCTGCCCTTCCCGAAAAGCCAGGCTTGCACCCGCTACGTCAATCGCTGAGGAACACGCAACTCGCACGCTGGATAAAGGCGCGGCCGGTCCTGCGCGGCTTCACACTGAACGTATGGAGGATCCTCGGGCGCCTGCACCACTCGATGATGGCACTGGTGCGCGCACCCCTTCCGACACTCCTGGCGCCGTTTCTCGCGTGCCTCTATTTGGCTACGCTGCTTCCGCCGAGAAAGGTCGCCCGTAACCGGTCGCGAGATCCTGCCTCGCGCCAGATCGTCATGCTGGTCATATCCGAAGTGTTCCGCGACCCACGGGTCGAGCGTGAGGCAAGGGCGCTGGCAGGAGCCGGCTTCCCGGTGAAGATCCTGTACCCCGACTACTTCAGCTTTCACCACAATGTGGGCGAAATCGACTGGGGCCCTGGAATCACGTTCGCTCCACTACCGCGGTGGATAGCCACCTACGTGCACAACTTTCCGTATGTGTTCAGCATCCACTATCTTTGGGCGGCGATAAAGGAGCGGCCATTCGCTTTTCACGCACACGACCTGAGTACGGCAATGGTCGGAATGGCTGCCGCGCGCTTCGCGCGCGTACATTGCGTATGCGATTTCCACGAGTGGTACTCCGAGAACGTCAGCTGGGACTCGTACTCGGAGCGCTATGTCCCGCATCCCCGGCATGTTCGGTTCGTGTATTCACGCGTCGAGCGCCTGGCGATGCGCCAGGCTTCCGCCGTCATTACGGTCTGCGACTCGATTGCCCGGGAACTGGAGCGGATCGGTGGCGGCAGGCGACAGGTCAAGGTCATCAGGAACATTCCATCGCTGACGCGTCCCTCGGCCCTTCGATGCCAGCCGCTGAGGCAGGAACTCGGGCTGGGCCCCGACCGGTTCATCCTTCTTTATCAGGGTGGCACGGGCCCGACGCGCCTGCTGGAACCCGTGATCGAGGCCATTGCACTCGTTCCGGCGGCCGTGCTCGTGATACGCGGCCCCGGGATCGAGCACTACGGCCCTGGGTACCACGAGCTCGCAGCGCGGCTCAACATTTTGGATAGGGTATTTTGCCTTCCTCCGGTGCCGTCCGATCAGGTGGTGGATGCCGCCGCAGGCGCAGATGCGGGAATCTGGACGCTGCCGAACCTGAGCAAGAACTTCTACTTCGCGTTACCGAACAAGCTGTTCGAGTACATGGCTGCCGGACTGCCCATTCTTGGCGCCCACTTCCCGGAGGCGCGAAAGCTGATCGAGGGGCTGGACATCGGGCACTGCTTCGACCCCTACGATCCGGAGTCGATCGCCGCAGCGTTACGGCGACTGGTCGACGACCCGAACCGGGTCTCGCAGATCAGGCAACGTATGCCCAGCGCACTCGCAAGCATCGATGCGAGCGCGGAGTGGACGAAGCTCGTCGACATCTATCGTGCGCTGGACGCAGACCCCGACGCACTTCGGGGATCGAGTGCGGGGCCACCTAGCGGGCACCCGACCCATGTCGAATAGGGCATCGTCGCCCGCGGATGGCAGCCTCCGCGTCCTTCACGGCCCCTGCAACGTCGGTAACCAGCCCTGGGTACTCTCCCGCGCGGAACGAGCGCTCGGCGTGCGCAGCGACCTCGTCGTCAACTACGGCACCTGGCTCGGTTACCCGAGCGACCTGCAGCTCGGAACCTGCGGGCGCAAGTCGCTGAAGAGCATCGTCGCCCGGACCGCCTTCGCGGCAACGGCCCCGTTCCGCTACGACGTACTCCACTACTATTTCGGCCGCTCGTTCTTCTGCTGGGACGACTTCGGACGGCGCAATCCGCTGTGGTTCGCCGACCTGCGACTCGCACGGAAGCTGGGGCGCAAGGTCTTCATGACGCTGCAGGGCTGCGACGTGCGCCTCTCCGATGCTTCGTCCGCCGCCAACGAGATCACGACCTGCCACGTCGGCAACTGCCAGGCTGCCCCGACCTGCCGCGCTTCGCTGGACGCGGCGCGCCGCGACCTGATCGCCAACCAGTTGCCCCTGCTCGACCGCGTGTTCATCCTGAATCCGGAGCTGGGGCACTTCGTCCCGGGAGCGACCTTCCTGCCCTATTCCAGTGTCGACATCGACCGGTTCACGCCATCGCTGCCGCGCACCGAAGGACCGGTCCGCATCGTGCACGCGCCGAGCGACCCGCACATGAAGGGCACGCGCCACGTGCTCGCTGCGATCGAATCACTTCGCACGCGGCACGACATCGATTTCCGCCTCGTGCAGAACCTGCCGCACGAAGAGGCACTCGCGCTCTACGGATGGGCCGACATCGTCGTCGACCAGCTGCTCGCGGGCTGGTACGGCGGGCTCGCCGTCGAGGTGATGGCCATGGGTAAGCCGGTGGTCTGCTACATCCGCGAAGCCGACCTCCGGCACGCCCCGCCGCGGATGGTCGCCGAACTGCCGATCCTCCGCGCGACGCCGTCGACGCTCGAGACCGACCTCGAGCGGATGATCGGACAGAGGCGGCAGTGGCCCGAGCTCGGAAGGCAGGCAAGGGCTTTCGTCGAGCGCTGGCACGATCCTGCACGCATCGCGAAGGCGATGGTCGATGCGTACCTTGACCCCAACTCCTCCTTCCGGCTGAATCATGATTCGTGATCGCCGATCCGCGGTCACCCACGCGCCATTGCGGGAGTTGATCCGATGTGCGGAATAGCGGGAATCATCCACTTCGGCAGGGTCCCCGATGCAGCCGAACGCATCCCGGGGATGTCGGCCTCGATCCGCCACCGCGGTCCGGACGACACGGGGGCGTGGAGCGACGCCGATGCCGCGCTGGGGTTCGTGCGGCTCTCGATCGTCGACATCGACGGCGGCCACCAGCCGATGCCGAACGAGGACGGAAGCGTCTGGGTCGTATTCAACGGGGAGATCTATAACCACGCCGAACTGCGCGCGGAGCTCGCCGCGCTGGGCCACCGGTTCAGCAGCGACCACTCCGACACCGAAGTGCTCGTACACGGCTGGGAAGCGTGGGGCACTGCGCTGGTCGAGAGGCTGAACGGGATGTTCGCGTTCGCCGTCTGGGACCGCAACCGCCGCACGCTGCTCCTCGCTCGCGACCGCTACGGCATCAAGCCGCTGTTCCACGCACGCACCGCATCCGGTGCCGTGGTGTTCGCCTCCGAGATCCGCGCGATCCACGCTTCGGGACTCGTGCCGCGCGAGGCCGACCCAGCGACGGTGCTCGAGTACTTCTCGCAGCAGAACCTCTGGGGTGAGCAGACGCTTTTCGCCGGCGTGCGCACGTTCCCCGCGGGCCACCACGAGGTGGTGGATCCCGACCGGTCCCGCCGGGTCGAGTACTGGGACTACGCGTTCGACAGGCAGGCGCAGATGGGTCTGGACGAGGCCGCCGGGCGGCACCGCGAGATCCTCGGACGCGTGGTGGCGCGCCAGATCGCGGCGGACGTCCCGGTCGCCAGCTACCTGTCCGGCGGCATCGACTCCTCTGCGCTGTGCGCAGCCGCCCACCACCGGTCGCCGTCGATGCGCGCGTACTCGTGCATATTCGATCTGGACGGCGTGGGCGATGACCGGATCGTCGATGAGCGCGAATTCTCGCGAAGCGTCGCCACCTTCCTCGGTATCGAACACGTCGAATTGCAGCTCGCGCAGGATACGCTGCTCGAGCAATTGCTTCCGACCGTGCGCGCGCTGGAAGAGCCACGCATGGGCATGTCGTACGAGAACTACTGCATTGCCCGGCGCGTCGCAGCCGATGGGAAGGTGGTGCTCTCGGGTACCGGCGGCGACGAACTGCACGGCGGATACGTCTACCGCTACCAGGCGACCGCCCCGATGCCCAACCGCGGAACGTCGCTTCGCGCAAGGCTGGGCAGGCTCACCGCGCGCTTTTCGCGCAGCGTGCCCCCCACGTCCATCGTGGACCGTATCCTGCCGCTCTACCGGTTCCCGATCGACGAGTCGCGGCGCGCCGAGGCATTCACTCCCGAGTTCCTCCGCGCAGCCGGCGAGATCCCGTCGATCCGCGACCGCCTGTCCGGCCTGCTCGCCCGCTGCAGGAGCGAGTCGGTCTGGGACGGGCTGATGTACGTCGATTGCAAGACCTACCTGCACGGACTGCTGCTGATAGAGGACAAGCTTTCCATGGCCAATTCGCTCGAGACGCGCGTCCCGCTCCTCGACAACGAACTGGTCGATTTCGTGTCTTCGTTGCCGTGGTCGCTGCTATTCGACGGGCAGACTGGCAAGATCGTGTTTCGCGAATCGGTACGACCGCTGGTGCCCGACGAGATCTACCGGAAGCCGAAGATGGGGTTCGGTCCGCCCGATGCGTCCTGGTATCGCGGCAGGCTGCGTCCGTTCATCCAGAAGCGACTTGCTCCCGCTCGCATCTCAGCCCGCGGGGTGCTTCGGCCCGACTTCGTCGCGCGGACGCTGGACGACCACTTCGCCGGACGGGCCAACAACGTCGCGGTGATCTGGTCGATGCTCTCGTTCGATGCGTGGTGCGACGAGTTCGGGCAGTTCGGCGGTGCCCTGTAGCGCAGCGAATGACCGGCATCGCGCCGATCCGGAATGTAGCGTCTGCTACACTCAAACGCGCTGGAAGCCGTGGGTTCGCGTTCCGGCGCCAGGCGAACCTGCCGTGCGACAGACAGCGCGGTCCCAACCACCCTCTTCATCGGTTTCGGCACCATGGACAAGCAACTCGTAAGCGACGGTACGCTCCGCAGCTTGATCGACCCCCAAGTACCGCTACGGCTCGACGTGCTCAGAAACGAAGGATCGACCGTTCTCGAAGGCGTACTACGTGAGTTGGATGGTAGCTGGTACCCGATCATCGACTCGGTGCCGTGCGTGCTGCGCGGACCGCTGCGCCCCGATTTCTCCGGGTTCGCGCAGCGGCACGGGTTGCCGCATTCGACCGCCACCGCAGCGACCCGCGAGGCAGCGGCCGAGCAGGCCATCACGAACCGCACCTTCTCCGACAAGTGGCGGCGCTTCCGCAGCTACGGCCTCGAGCAGCAGCACGAGGAGTTCCTGTTCGGTTGGTACACGCGCAAGCTCGGCCTGCCCGACCGCGAGGCCCTGGCGGCGTTCTACGCGGGCAAGCAGCGCATACTCGAAGTGGGTCCAGGCTCGGGCTTCAACACGCGGTTCATGGCCCAGTCGTGCCGCGGCAAGGTGTTCGCGTGCGACGTGTCAGATGCGGCGTTCACCACGCACGAGAATACCCGGCACCTGGCCAACTGCCACGTCGTACAGGCAGACCTCATGGACATGCCGCTCGAAGACGGAAGCTTCGACTTCATCATCGCCGATGGCGTGCTGCACCACACGCCCGACACGCGCGCCGCGCTCGAAGCGCTGTTCCGCAAGCTGCAGCCCGGCGGCCAGATGTTCTTCTACGTCTACCGCAAGATGGGGGAAGCGCGGCAGTTCTGCGATCGCTACCTGCGCGAGCAGTGGATGGGACTCGAGCCGGAGGCCTGCTATCGAGCCTGCGAAGGCCTGACCGAACTCGGTCGGGAGCTCTCGGCGCTCTCGGCGCAGATCACGCTCTCGAAGGGCATACCGGAACTCGGCATCCCGGCTGGCACGCACGATGTCCAGCGGCTGTTCTACTACAATTTCGTCAAGTGCTTCTGGAATGACGCCTTCGATTTCGAGACCAACAACATGGTCAACTTCGACTGGTACCACCCGCACAATGCGTGGCAGCACACCGATGCGGAAGTCGAAGGCTGGCTCGCGGAACTTGGGGTCAAGGAGTTCAAGTTCAACGACGCCAATCCGAACGGTATCTCTTGTCTGTTCAGAAAGCCTGCGTGATCA
>JBILGF010000175.1:0-6841 GCA_044351195.1 Burkholderiales bacterium | reverse complement strand
GAGGCGCCCGGACCTGCGTGCCGCTGCCGTCGTCGCTCTGACTGCCCTCGCGTGCGCGCTGGTTCCGCTGGCGGCGGTTGCCCGCCTCGTACGATCGAGGCGGACGGCGCCCCGCAGCGTTTGGCTCGGCGCGCCGATCCTCAACCTCGCGAACCTCTGCCGGGCAGAGCGCAGCATCGGTGCCGACGCGAAGACGCTGGTGACGTCAACCTACTACATCTCGAGCGACTTCGATTACGACCTGAGCCGGCTCAGGTCGGTTCCGGTCTTGGGCCACCTGGTGCAGGTGGCCGTGTTCCTGTGGCTGTGCGCAACCGTCGACCGCCTGCACCTGTACTGCGACCGCGGCGCGCTGCCGTCGCTGCGCCGTTTCGGGTTCAACGCGGCCGAGTTGCGCGTGTACGAGTGGCTTCGGATCCAGACGCTGTTCTGGACCTACGGGGCCGACGTCCGCTCCCGACAGGAGACGCTCGAGCTGGGCGACCCGAACTGCTGCACCGAGTGCCCGGCCGTGGGCGTAGCCTGCATCTGCGACAGCGCCCTCCAGGCGGCAAACATCGCGCGGATCCGGCATCACGCGACGGTCCTGTTCTCGATGGGCGACATGATCGAGTACACGCCGGGCAGCCGCAACGACGTGTTCTTCTGGGCGATCGACATCGACGCAGGCGGAGGCAAGCGCTACCGTCCGGCCTACCCCGACTACGACGGTTCGCGCCCGCTCAGGGTGGTACACGCGCCGAACCACCGCGCATTCAAGGGCACACGATTCCTGGAGCAGGCGGTTGCGGAGTTACGCGGCCGCGACGTGCCGATCGAACTGGTGATGGTCGAGCGCATGTCGAACGAGCAGGCACTGGACATCTACCGAAGCGCCGATGTCATATTCGACCAGTGCATGATCGGGTTCCACGGATACTTCGCGCTCGAGGGCATGGCACTGGGCAAACCGGTCATGTGCTTCGTCCGAAAGCCGCTCGAGTACCTGCTCGACCCGGAGCACTGCCCGCTCATCAACGTCACGCGAGACACGATCGCATCGCGTCTAGAAGAACTTGTCGCCGCCCCCGCGCGGTTGCGCGACGCCGGCGTGCAAGGCCGCCGCTACGTCGAGCGGCACTTCACCATCGACGCGGTGGCCGCGCGCATGGCGCTCGCTTACTCTGAACTGGGATTGCACTGATGCGCCTGTTGCTCGTAGGGTCGGGGGGATTCATTGGCGGCCACATGCTTCGTGCCCTCGCGCGGAGAGGCATCGAGGTCGTCGAGCTGAGTTCCAGCGCCGCTGGCGGTATCGATCCAGCGACCGGCACTTTCGCCCGGCGGCCGGTGCTCGAGGCACCGATCGACGCGGTAATCTTCCTGTCCCAATGGCCGTCCTACAGCGATCTCTCCACTGCAGGCCAGCTGTGGTCGGTCAACGTCGCATCGGCCCTCGCCGTGGCAACAGCGGCTCGCGCCGCTGGCGCGAGCCGGTTTGTCTACGCGTCGACCGGCAACGTGTACGCGCCCTCGTTCGATCTGCTTTCCGAATCCTCGCCAGTGCGGCGCGACAACGCCTATTCGCTGAGCAAAGTGCATGCCGAGGAAGCCCTGGCGCTGTTGCGGCCAGACCTGCAGACCGTGTGCGCACGATTGTTCACGGTATACGGCCCCGGGCAGCAGGGACGACTGGTCGCAAACCTGGCGAAGGCCGTGCTCGCAGGCGACCAGGTCACGCTGCAACCGCGCGTGGCAGGCGTCCCCGACGAGGGGCTTCGGCTGAGCCTGGGCCACGTCGCCGACGTATGCGACTGCCTGATCGCACTGGCCACGGGCGAGGACCCAGGCCCAGTCGTCAACGTCGCTGGCGACGAACCGGCGAGCCTGCGCCGCATCGCATCGCTGATCGGAGCGGCACTCGACAGGCAGGTCCTGTTCAGGCACGGCGAGACGGCTCGAAACTTCGACCTGGTGGCAGACGTGTCGCTGCTAGAGCGACACGCGGCGCCTCTCCCGACTTCGCTCGAAGACGGAATCGCCTCGACCTGCGCCGCGTTGCCGGACACAGCGTCGCGATGACTTCAGGTGCATCCGGTGGCTCGACGCTACCGGGCATGAGATGCGCGGTACGTCGCACACTGCCAGGGTGGTCAACAGCCCCCTGGGTAGATGGATATCGTGTGGCCTGCTGCGGCTCAACGCACTGCGCGCCGAAGACCCTCGCCAAGAGGATCGCGGCTGACGGCGCACGCGCAGTGGTCACTTCATGGCGTCAGTGCGTCAGGGCGTTCCGCAGGGATCTCCTTCCATTCCGTGGGTGCAGTTTGTCGCGAGCCTGGTGCCCGTCCCCGTGATCGGCGCGATCGGGTCGAGCATGGCGAGCATGGTCTCGTTCACTGCGCTGTCGGGCCTGTACGTCATGTTCTCGCAGCGGGCGCACTCCGCCCACCCATCGACTGGCTACGCCGGCGCCTTCCTGCCAGCTACCTGCGCGGCAGGCGTGCCGGTAGTATCGCCGCTGGTGATCGCCATGAAGGGATGGAGGGACTGATGCGGGTACTGCATGCTCCGTTCGACGTGGGCGGGAACGCCGCCAGCCTCGCGCGAGCCGAGCGCGCCCTCGGCCTCGAAAGCCACGCCGTGTCGTTCAGGCAAGGAGCGTTCGGTTACCGGACGGACGAAGTGCTCTGGGGGCCGGGCGACTCTCTGGCAAGGAGGGAAATCGCTCGCGCAGGGCTTTTCAGGCGTGCGCTGCGGGACTACGAGGTCCTGCATTTCAATTTCGGTCATTCGATACTGACCTGGGGCGGATACTTCACCGAGCGGACCCGACTGTCCCCTTTGGAACGCGTACTGCTCGCGGTTGCGCCCCATGTCGAACTGCTCGATCTTGCGGCCTACCAGCGCGCGGGCAAGGTGATCGCGGTCACCTACCAGGGCGACGACGCTCGACAGGGCGATTACTGCCGCGCGAACTTCGACAACAGCATCGCCCATGTCGTGCCTGCTGACTACTATCCTCCGTGGAGCGACGTGCGCAAACGCGAACGGATCGCCCGCTTCGCCCGCCGCGCCGATCTCATCTACGCCCTCAATCCAGACCTGCTGCATGTACTCCCGTCGAACGCGCGGTTCCTGCCATACGCGAACATCGATCCAGCCCAGTGGGCGTTCGTCGGCGTAGACACTATTGCAACATCGTCCCTTCGCGTGGCGCACGCGCCCAGCCACCGCGCGGTCAAGGGCACGGCGGCGGTCATCGCGGCCTGCGAGGCCGTACGTGCGAGCGGGGTCGACATCGAACTGCAACTGGTCGAGAACATGACGAACGCGCAAGCCCGCGAGCACCTCGCCCGCGCCGACGTGGTGGTCGACCAGTTGCACGCCGGCTGGTACGGAGGCCTCGCCGTGGAAGCGATGAGCCTGGGCAAGCCCGTCGTAGCCTACCTGCGCACTTCCGACCTCGGCTTCATCGATCCGGCGATGCTCCGGGCGCTCCCGGTGATCGGCGCCGACCCCGGCACGCTGGCCGGCGTGCTGCGCGACCTCGCCACGACGCGACGGCAAGAACTCGGGGGCATCGGGCGCGCAGGCCGCGCGTTCGTGGAACGCTGGCATGACCCGGCCGTCGTCGCGACGTCGCTGCGTGACGACTACGCTCGCGCCGCGCTGCGGCACCGGCAGGACGGCTGAGGCGCCCATGTGCGGGATCGCCGTGCTTGTCCGTGCTGCCGGGCTCGCGTCGCCCGGTGCAATCGTGCCGATGACCCGTCTGGTGCGCCACCGTGGCCCAGACGACGAGGGCTTCGCTACGTTCACGCGCGCAGGGCTGGCAGCACAGCTCTATTCGGGCGAGGCCGGGCCGCGCCGGGACGCATGGCAGGCAGGCGGGGAGCCGGGAGCAGAAGCCATCGCCGATGGCACCTCCCCGGTTGTCGCAGCCTTCGGCCACCGGCGACTGTCGATCGTCGGCCTGGGCGCGGGTGGCCACCAGCCCATGGGCCTGCACGACGGCAGCGTCTGGATCGTCTTCAATGGAGAGATCTACAACTTCCCCGAGATCCGGGAAGAACTCGCTGCGGCTGGCCACCGGTTCTCATCGGAGACCGACACCGAGGTGCTGCTGGCCGCCTACCGGCAGTGGGGCAAGGCATGCCTGGACCGGTTCAACGGCATGTTCGCCTTCGTCCTGCTCGACCGGGAAAAAGGCGTGGTGTTCGCCGCCCGCGACCGCTTCGGCGTCAAACCCCTGTACTACTGGATCGCCCCCGACAGCACGATCGCGTTCGCCTCGGAGATCAAGCAATTCACGGTACTGCCGGGCTGGAGAGCACGCCTGAACGGGCAGCGCGGCTATGATTTCCTGGAGTGGGGCCTGATCGACAATACCGACGAGACGCTGTTCTCGGGCGTGTTCCAGTTGCCCGGTGGCCACTTCGTGGAGCTGCCGGTCGAGTCGCAGGGTTCACTGCCGGCCCCGGTACCGGGCGGCAGGCTTGCCCCCAGCTGCTGGTACCGGCTCCAGGCGCGCCGATTCGAAGGCGACGAAACGGCTGCATGGGCCGGGTTTCACCAGACCTTCGAGGCGTCTATCGCCCTGCGGCTGCGCGCCGACGTACCTGTGGGGTCCTGCCTGTCGGGCGGGCTGGACTCCTCATCGATCGTCTGCGTGATGTCGCGTCTGCTCGCGAGCCACGAGATGCGCGCGCACACCTTCTCGGCGGCCGCGCACGCATCGAAGTTCGACGAGAGCCACTTCGCACGCATGGTGCTGGAAGCGACGGGGGCGCACGGCACGTTCGTGTATCCGGATGCCGCTTCGCTCTTCTCGTCGCTCGATCGCCTCGCATGGCACCAGGACGAGCCCTTCGGGTCGACGAGCATCCTCGCGCAGTGGCACGTGTTCTCTGAGGCAGCAGCTGCGGGCGTCAAGGTTATGCTGGACGGCCAGGGCGCGGACGAGCAGCTCGCCGGCTACCACTCCTTCTTCGCGCCGCGCCTGGCCACGCTGCTCCGGCAGGCGCGACTGCGCGAACTCGCTGCGGAGGTGCGCGCGTTGCGCTCGGTGCACGGCCATTCAATGCCGTGGATCGCCGGGCGCGCGCTCGACGGGCTCCTGCCCGATGCGCTGAGACAACGGTTGCGGCGGCTCGCGGGCAAGCCCTCGGCGTCGACGCCCGTCGATATCGATCTCCTGCGACTGGGCGCCCAGGCGCAGGATCCGTTCGCCCTTGCGCTGGCGGCCCACGGCGACCGCACGCTGGCAGGACTGTCACGCGCGCAGCTCCTTTCCACATCGGTGCCGATGCTGCTGCACTTCGAGGACCGCAACTCGATGGCTCACTCAGTGGAGGCACGGGTGCCGTTCCTCGACTACCGCCTCGTCGAGTTCGCGCTCGGGTTGCCCGACGAGTTCAAGCTGCGCGAGGGCACGACAAAGCGGGTGCTGCGGGGCGCGATGAAGGGCATCCTGCCCGAGCCCGTGCGCACGAGGCAGGACAAGATGGGCTTCCTGACACCAGAGGAGCTGTGGTTGCGCCGCGACGCACCGGAACAGTTCCGCGCCGCCACGCGCGAGGCGATTTCGCATTCGCACGGCGTGCTGCTACCCTCCGCCCAGAGCATGCTGGAACACATGATCCGCGGCGACGAGCCCTTTTCGTTCAAGCCGTGGCGCCGGATATCCTTCGGGGCCTGGATGAGGGTTTTCAACGTGATGCCGGAGTAGTCGATGGATCAGTTCACGGTCATGACGGTGGTGGGGGCGCGCCCCCAGTTCGTGAAGGCGGCGATGCTCAGCCGCGCCCTGCAGGGCGTAGGCGCACGCGAGTTCCTGGTCCACACCGGGCAGCACTACGCCCGCTCAATGTCGGACGTCTTCTTCGAAGAACTCGAGATCAGGCCTCCCGACGCGAATCTCGGTATCGGGTCGATGTCGCACGGGGCACAGACCGGACGCATGATGGAATCGATCGAAAGGCTCGTCCTCGAGCACCGGCCGGGATGGGTGGTCGTGTTCGGCGACACCAACTCCACCCTCGCGGCGGCGCTTGTTGCGGCAAAGCTGCATGTGCCGGTTGCGCATGTCGAGGCCGGGCTTCGCTCGGGCGACCGCAGGATGCCAGAGGAGTTGAACCGGATCGTCTCCGACCACGTGTCGTCGCTGTTGTTTGCCCCCACGCAGGCGGCAGTCGATAACCTCGTGCGCGAGGGTACGCCAGCCGAACGGATAGAGCTCGTCGGCGACGTAATGTTCGACGCCGTGAAGCACTACGCCTCGCGCGCGCCCGACCTCTCGGCCACTCTCAGAGACAGCGGGCTGCAGCCTGGAGGTTTCGTCCTCGCCACGGTCCACCGCGCTGAAAACACGGACGACGCACGGCGCCTGCGCACGATCGTCGGAGCGCTCGAGGAACTCGGCGAAGCGATGCCCGTGCTGCTGCCCCTGCATCCTCGCACGCGTGCGGCAATGATGCGCGAAGGGCTCCTGCCTGCCAAGGGGCGCGGACTCCACCTCGTCGAACCAGTCGGGTACCTCGAGATGCTCGCACTGCAGAAAGCCTCGGCGCTGATCGTCACGGACTCTGGCGGGGTCCAGAAGGAGGCGTTCATGCTCGATGTGCCCTGCATCACGCTACGGCCGACGACCGAGTGGACGGAGCTGGTTGAATGCGGATGGAACGCCCTGCTGCCTCCAGACGTACACGGTGAGCAACTCGGGCGGCGGCTCGCAGCTACGCTCGGCAAAGAGCCGCCCCCTAAACCGGTCTCGCCACTTTACGGAAACGGAGATGCAGCCCGGAGGATCGTCGATGCCCTGCTCGCAGGATGAGGCAACGGGGCCATCGGCCCCTCGGGC
>JBILGF010000007.1:0-20125 GCA_044351195.1 Burkholderiales bacterium | reverse complement strand
TGTTCGGCGGCTCGTCCAGGAGCCTTCTGGAGTTGATAGACGAGCTTCCGCCGGATGCAGTACAGCCCCGCGTCCTCACCGCGCGCGGGAACTTCGCTCCGCTGCTTGCCCGAAGGGGCGTGGAGACCATCATCGCGGCGGGGATCGCGCGATTCGACAACACCCGCTTCGGTCGGTACCAGGGACGGCGCTGGCTGCTCCTGATGCGCGAGCTGTACCTGCTGCCGGGCACCCTGCTGGCGGTGCGCCGCGCCTACAAGGCCTGGCCCGAAGTCGACATCATCCACGTCAACGAGATCACCGCCGTGCCTGCCTGGTGGTACGCCAGGCGTCTGTTTGGTCGACCGGTCGTGGTCCATGTGCGCTCGGTGCAGGAGAACCATCCGACCCGGCGAAGGACCCAGTGGATGACGCGACTGCTGCGTGGTGGTTGCGAACAGGTCATCGCCATCGACGAAACAGTGCGCGAGAGCCTGCCGGAAGGAATCCCCGCCGAGATCGTGCACAACGTCTTTTCCGTCGAGCGCGCTTCTCGCGACGTATCGTTCGAAGCCAGGCTCGATGCGCTTCCGATTGGCGGTTTCCGTGTCGGCTTCGTCGGCAACTTCCTCGGTATGAAGGGCCTGCTCGACCTGGTCGAAGCGATCGGTCTGTGCCGCGCGCGCGGAGTCGACGTACGCGTGCTCGTGGTGGGGGCGAACCCGCGGAGGATGAAGCGGGGCATGTCTTCCTGGCTGCTGGGCAAGGCCGGCTTCATGCGCGACCTCGAGGCCGAGACCATGGCACGCGCCGACACATTACGCGTACGCGACAGGGTACATCTGCTGGGCTTCAACGAGGCTATCGGCAGCATCTACGGGCGGATCGACGCGATCTGCTTTCCCTCGCATCTTGAAGCAATTGGGCGGCCAGTGCTGGAAGCAGCTTTCTTCGGAAAGCCCAGCATCGTCGCGATCAGTGCCCCGCGCCCCGACACACTGGTGGACGGTGTGACTGGAATTGCCTTCCCTCCGGGCGACATCCCTGCATTGGCCGACGCGATCGAGAGATTAGCCGTCGACCGGCAGCAACTGCTCAGCATGGGAGTCGCGGCCAGGGAACTAGCAACACAGAATTTTGACGCGAAGACGAACGCTGAAAAGATACTTGCGATCTATCGACGCCTGGCAGCAGCGCGCTGATCTGACACGTCGGGCCAGCGGATATGGTGGAGACGAGGAGGATCGAACTCCCGACCTTCGCATTGCGAACGCGACGCTCTCCCAGCTGAGCTACGTCCCCACGGGCCGGAACGGGTCGGGGCACCCTCGAAAACAGGCCCCTGCGGTTCCGACGAATGAAATTATGCCTGAAAACCCTTGCCACCGTGAACCGGTATCTGCCCGGCCGGTCTGTATAATTGGCTCCCCGGGCATCCGGCCCTCCCCCTGTCGCCGATTTATCCATGCAGATCAGCCCGCCTTTCGCCTATCCCGAGATCGACACCCTCAAGAAGACCGACCGCGTGGTGCTGCCGAAGCCAGGCGACACGCCAGCCTTCTGCCGCGAGCTGCACGTGATGCCGGTGTCCTACACCGAGATCCCGGTCGCGCAGCGCGACTATCCGATCGTGTTCGTATCCGCCGACAACGGCGCGAGCTTCATGGTCATGGCCATCCTGGGCCTGAAGGCGAAGCAGAACCTGTTCGTGTCGCCGCTGGGCTGGGACCGCTCGGTCTACGTGCCGGCTTATGTGCGCCGATATCCGTTCTGCATGGCCAAGGTGACGGTCGACGACACGCAGCGCGACGAGCGCGTGGTCTGCGTGGCGAAGAGCGCGGTGGTGCCCGGCGGCGACGCCCTGTTCGACCCGGCTGGCAACGCGACTGCCGAATGGCAGGCCCTGGAGAAGCTGCTGCAGGAATACGAAACCGACCTCGTGCGCAGCGAGGAGCTGTGCCGGCTCGTCGCCAGCCTCGGCGTGCTCGAGCCGTTCAACATGCAGGCATCGCTCACCTCCGGTGCCACCCTGCAGTTGACCGGCATGCACCGCGTGGACGAGAGCAAGCTCAACGCGCTGGCGCCGGCGACGCTGCAGGACATCGCACGCAAGGGCGTCCTGTCGCGCCTCTACTCGCACCTGCTGTCGCTGGAAAACTTCCGCCGCCTGTCCGACCGCGCGGCGGCGGCAGAGCCGGCGGCATTACAGCCGGCCGGCGGTTCGGCGCTGCAGTAATCCCGGGGCCGGCCGCCGCTATGGGGCGACGGGTGGGTACGGCTCCACCGGGCGGCGCAGCGCCACCACGATCATCGCCACCCCGATCGCACCCATCGGCACGCTCAGCCACTGCCCCATCGTCAGACCGAATCCGAGCGTCCCCAGGAAGGCATCGGGCTCGCGCGCAAACTCGGCGATGAAGCGGAACGTCGCATACCCGGCCAGGAACACGCCCGACACCAGGCCGCAAGGCCGCGATCGGCGCGCTACCCACGCCAGCACCGCATACAGGGCGACGCCTTCCAGCGCGAACTGGTAGAGCTGCGACGGATGGCGCGCCAGGTGGTCGACATGCGGGAAGATCATGCCCCAGGGCAGGTCGGTCGGCCGGCCCCAGAGTTCGCCGTTGATGAAATTGCCCATCCGGCCTGCCGCCAGCCCGAGCGGGATCAGCGGTGCGATGAAGTCGGTCAGCTGCAGCCAGCGCATGCCGATCGAGCGTGCATACAACCAGGTGGCCACCACGACGCCGACCAGACCGCCGTGAAAGGCCATGCCGCCCTGCCATACGTAGAACACGCTGAGCGGGTCGGCCAGGTACTCGCCCGGCTTGTAGAACAGGATGTAGCCGAGCCGCCCACCGAGCACCACGCCGATCACGCCGTAGAACAGCAGGTCGTCCACCTGCGAGGGCGCGATGCCCCAGCGCGGCTCGGCTTTCGCCTGCTGCTTGCCCAGCCACAGGAACAGCCCGAACGCGAGCAGGTACATCAGGCCGTACCAGCGGATCGCCAGCGGACCCAACTGAAGGGCGATCGGGTCGAAATCGGGGAAGACGAACATGGGTTGATGTTAGCGCACTGGCCACACGCTGGCGCCGGTGTCCGCTGAGCGCCCTGTCGAGCCCCCGGCATGCACTGATATCATTGCCGCGACCGGACAAGGAGTATCGCGATGGCAGCAGACAACTGGCGCTCGAAACTGATCACCGCGGGCGTGGCCCGCAGCCCCAACCGCGCGATGCTGCGCGCCGTGGGCTTCGGCGATGGCGACTTCACCAAGCCGATCGTCGGCGTGGCCAACACCCATTCGACGATGAACCCGTGCAACGCCGGCATCCAGCCGCTGGTCGACCGTGGCATCGCCGCGCTGCAGAAGGCCGGCGCCATGCCGCAGATGTTCGGCGTGCCCACCATCACCGACGGCATCGGCATGGGCACCGACGGCATGAAGTATTCGCTGGTGTCGCGCGAAGTGATCGCCGATGCGATCGAGTGCTCGGTGAACGGCCAGATGATGGACGGCGTGATCACCTTCGGCGGCTGCGACAAGAACATGCCGGGCTGCATGATCGCGATGGCGCGCATCAACGTGCCGGGCATCTTCGTCTACGCCGGCACCATCAAGCCGGGCCGCTGGAAGGGGCAGGACCTCACCATCGTGTCCGCCTTCGAGGCAGTCGGCGCGTTCGCCGCCGGCAAGATGTCCGAGGAAGACTTCGTGGGCATCGAGAAGAACGCCTGCCCGTCGGTCGGCGCCTGCGGCGGCATGTACACCGCGAACACGATGTCCTCGTCGTTCGAGGCCATGGGCATGAGCCTGCTCGGCTCCTCGCAGATGTCCTCGCCCGACCCCGAGAAGGCCGATTCGGCCGCCCTGTCGGCCGAGGTGCTGGTGCAGGCCATCGAGAAGAACCTGCGTCCGCGCGACATCATCACCCGCGAATCGATCGAGAACGCCGTGTCGCTGATCATGGCCACCGGCGGTTCGACCAACGCCGTGCTGCACTTCCTCGCCATCGCCTCGGCAGCCGATGTGGAATGGACCATCGACGATTTCGAGCGGGTGCGCCGGCGCGTGCCGGTCGTGCTGAAGATGCTGCTCGACAAGGGGCTGCTCAACGGCGACTGCATGACCATCACCGGCCGCACGATGGCCGAGGAACTGGCCCTGCACCCGACCACCCGGCGCGATGACCAGGACGTGATCCGCGCCTGGGACAACCCGATGTATGCCGAAGGCCACCTGGCCATCCTCAAGGGCAACCTGTCGCCCGAGGGCTGCGTGGCCAAGGTCACCGGCCTCAAGCAGCGGCACATCACCGGCCCGGCCCGCGTGTTCGACTCCGAGAACCAGGTGATGGAAGCCATCATGGCGCGCAAGATCGTCGCCGGCGACATCCTGGTGATCCGCTACGAGGGCCCGAAAGGCGGCCCGGGCATGCAGGAGATGCTGGCCCCGACCGCGGCCCTGATCGGCCAGGAGCTCGGCGATTCGGTCGGCCTGATCACCGACGGCCGGTTCTCCGGGGGCACCTGGGGCATGGTGGTCGGCCACATTTCGCCCGAGGCGCAGGTCGGTGGCCCGATCGCCTTCGTGCAGGAAGGCGATTCGATCACCATCGATGCCGACCGCCTGCTGATCCAGCTCAACGTCGATGACGCGGAAATCGCCCGCCGCAAGGCCGCCTGGACGGCGCCGCCGCTGCGCTTCAACCGCGGGCTGATGGGCAAGTTCACCCGCCAGGTGTCGAGCGCCAGCAAGGGCGCGGTGACCGACCGGTTCGACGACTGACCCGTCCGCGGCCAGGGTCACCCGCCCGCCGTATTGCGGGCGGGTGCTAAAGTTCCTGCGGCATTTCGCCGATATCCGGACTCTGACGTATTCGGACTGGCCAGAATGCCGCTGCAACCCCTTCGCAAGGACGATCTACAGATCGGCAAACCGACCCCCTACGCCGTCTACGACAAGGAGCGGGTGCTCCTTCTCGGCCACGGGTGCACGATCGAGTCCGATTTCGTGCTGCAGACCCTGCGCGAGCAGGGCATGTTCATGGACGAAGGCGGCCGGGTTCAGGGCAAGGGTCTGCTGTACCGGCCGTCGGTGCTCGATTCGCAGAGGGTGTCTGCCGAAGGTAACGAGCGGCGCGGCCCGGCGGCAGAAGACCTGCCGATCGCGAAGGCAGAGCAGGAACTCGCGGCCGAGAGCGTGGTCGGCTTCGAAGACACGACCCTGCGCATGGGCGATCCGCTGCAGGTGCGTTTCGACGACGGCACCGACGACCGGTATGCGGTACGCCTGATCGGCGCACTCGAGAAGCGCAGCCTGCTGGTGAGTCATCCGATCGCGAACGGGTCGATGATCTTCATGAAGGACGGGGAGCGGCTCAAGGTGAAGGCGCTGCGCGGCAAGTTCGCCTACAGCTTCGACACCTCGGTGCTCAAATGCCAGCTCGCGCCCTACCCTTACCTGCACCTGACCTTCCCCAACCTGGTGCGATGCACGGCCGTGCGCAAGACGCACCGTATCCAGCTCAACGCCGTGGCGTCGGTCGGGCGCGCCGGGCAGCGCGCGCGGGTCGCCTGCAACATGAAGGACCTGAGCATCGCCGGGATGCTGGTTCATGTGCCGCGCGAACTCGCGGTGGTCGGCACCGATGTCGAAGTGGCGTTCCGGCTGCAGATCAGCGGCGAGCCGGTCACCTTCGACGTTCCCGGATCGATCCGCAACGCGCGCGACCCGGAAGAATCGTCCAGCCAGTACCGCGCCTGCGGACTGGAATTCGCGGAACTCGACCGCCCGCAGCGCAACGCGCTGCAACTGTTCATCTACGAGCGGATGCTGAGCGGGCTCTGACCCGGAAGCGGCGACCGGGCCTGCCGGGTCAACCGCCGCTGCCACCCGGCGTTACTGCGGGTACAGGTGGCCGGCAATGCTGCCGAAAACCCGGCGCCGGATACACTGCGCCATCTCTTGTCCCTGAGGGTCCAGATGAAAAAGACGAACGGTTTTGCCTCGATCGCATTTGCCGCGATGCTGTCCGTGGGTGCGGCTTCCAGTGTCTTCGCGCAGGCCAAGGGCGCGCCTGCAAATCCCGGTGCCGGCAAGGAACTGCTCGCCAAGAGCGGATGCCTGGCCTGCCATGCCGTCGACAGGAAGCTCGTCGGTCCGGCGCACCTCGATGTCGCGAACAAGTATCGTGACGTGAAGGGCGCCGAGGACAAGATCGTCGCGCATGTGCGCAACGGCGGTGGCGGGGTTTGGGGCCCGATCGCGATGCCTCCGCACAAGCATATCCCTGAGGCAGACATCCGCACGATGGTGCGCTATATCCTCACCTACAAGTAGGCGGAGGCCACCCGGGATCCACGTCGAAGCCGGCCCATGGCCGGCTTTTTCGTTTCCGGCTTCTGCATCGCCCGCAGCGAGGTGATAATCGGAGCGTCGATCCCCGGTCCCTTTCACCCACTCCCCAGGAGGCAACATGGCCAGTCTGTTCCCGCGTGTCAGCCGCCGCATCGTGCTGGCAGCGGCGTCCGCGCTGATCATCGCCGGCTGCAGCAAGGAAGAACCGCCGAAGCCAGCCGTGGAGGCCCCGAAGCCGCCCGCCGAAGTCACGGTCCTGATCGGGGTGGCGGCGCCACTGACCGGTCCGCAGGCGCACCTGGGCAAGGATGTCGAGAACGGCGCCCGGCTCGCGATCGAAGAAGCCAATGCCGCGAACATCCTGATCGGCGGCGCCCGCGTGAAATTCGAGCTGGTACCCGAGGACGACGAAGCGTCGGGCACCAAGGCCACGGTGGTCGCGCAGTCGTTCGTGGACAGGAAGGTCGCTGCGGTGGTGGGGCACATGAATTCCGGCGCCAGCATCCCGGCATCGCGCGTCTACAGCGACGCCGGCATTGCGCAGGTGTCGCCGTCGGCGACTGCGGTGGCCTACACGGCCCAGGGCTTCCGGACCACCTACCGGGTGATCGCGAACGACCTGCAGCAGGGCAAGGTGCTGGGGGAATTCGCCGTACGGCAACTCGCCGCGAAGAACATCGCGATCATCGATGACCGTACCGCCTACGGCCAGGGCCTTGCCGACGAGTTCGAGAAAGCGGTCAAGGCTGCCGGCGGCAACATCGTCGGTCGCGAGTACACGAACGACAAGGCGACCGATTTCCGCGCGATCCTGACCACGCTGCGCGGGCGCAAGCCCGACCTGCTGTTCTTCGGCGGCATGGACGCGCAGTTCGGGCCGATGGTCGAACAGGCACGTACGCTGAAGCTCAGTGCCCAGCTGCTGGGCGGCGACGGGGCGAAGAGCGCGCAGTTCATCAAGCTCGCCGGGGCCGCCGCGCAGGGGGTGATCGCCTCCTCGCCCGGACTCCCGGTCGACAAGATGCCCGGCGGCGAGCGGTTCTCGGAGAAGTTCAAGGCGAAGTTCGGCGCGATCCAGATCTACGCCCCGTTCGCCTACGACGCCACCTGGACGATCATCGACGCGATGAAGGCGGCCGGCTCGACCGAGCCGGCGAAGATCCTGGCAGCGCTCTCGAAGATCGATCGGCAGGGCGTTACCGGCAACATCTCGTTCGACGAAAAGGGTGACATCAGAAGCGGCGGTGTGACGATGTACGTGGTCAAGGGCGACGACTGGGCCACGCTGGAGACGATCGGCGGCGCAGCACCTGCGGCGCCAGCGTCCGCACCGGCGCCCGCCCCCGTCCCTGCTCCCGCGCCGTCCCCGGCTGCCGCCGCACCCGCACCCGCGAAGTAGACCCGTCCCGGACGCCATCGGCACACGGATTGCATGCCGTGATGCCGATGGCGTTTTTCATTCCGGAGCGCTAGCGATCGACATCTTCGTCCAGCAGCTGATCAACGGCTTCGTGCTCGGCAGCATCTATGCGCTGGTCGCGCTCGGCTACACGATGGTCTACGGCATCCTCGGGCTGATCAACTTCGCCCATGGCGAGGTGGTGATGATCGGCGCGATGATCGCCATCTCGGTGGTGGTGACGATCGGCACCGGCAGCGGGCTGCCCGGCCCGGTGATCGTGCTGGCCGGGCTGGGCATCGCGATCCCGGCCTGCATGGTGCTGGGCGCCCTGCTCGAGCGAGTGGCCTACCGGCCGCTGCGCGACGCGCCCCGGCTGACCGCGCTGATCACCGCGATCGGCATGTCGATCGTGCTGCAGAACCTGGCGATGATCGTCTGGGGCCGGCAGTACATCTCGTTCCCGCCGCTGCTGCCGAACGAGCCACATGCGGTACTGGGCGCGACAATCACCGGCACCCAGGTGCTGATCGTCGCGGTCACCGTGACGCTGATGTCGCTGCTTCTGCTGCTGATCCACCGCACCCGCCTCGGCCGCGCGATGCGCGCCACCTCGCAAAGCCCGGCGCTGGCCAGCCTGATGGGCGTGGATGTCAACCGGATCATCATGTTCACCTTCATGATCGGCTCCGCGCTGGCGGCGGTGGCCGGCGTGATGGTCGCTGGCTACTACGGCCAGGCGCACTATCACATGGGTTTCATGCTCGGCCTGAAGGCGTTCACCGCCGCCGTGCTCGGGGGCATCGGGAACGTGGCGGGCGCGATGCTCGGTGGCCTCGCACTGGGCATCATCGAAAGCCTGGGCGCGGGCTACATCGGCGTGCTCACCGGCGGCTTCCTGGGCAGTCACTACCAGGACGTGTTCGCCTTCGCCGTGCTGATCCTGGTCCTGGTGTTCAGGCCTTCGGGCCTGCTGGGCGAACGCGTGGCCGAACGTGCCTAGGCTGCCGGCCGCCGCCACGGCGCTGTTGTCGGCGCCGCGTACCCCGCTCGCGCGCAGCGTGCTGCTGGTGCTGGCGATCGCCGCGCTGCTGCTCGCGCCGTTCCTGGTCGATGCACTGCTCGGCCGCTCGTGGGTGCGGGTGCTCGACCTGGTACTGCTCTACACGATGCTCGCGCTGGGCCTGAACATCGTGGTCGGCTACGCCGGCCTGCTCGACCTAGGCTACATCGCATTCTTCGCGGTCGGCGCCAGCGCTGGTGGCCGGGCTGTTCGGCATGCTGCTCGGTGCGCCGACGCTGCGGCTGCGCGGCGACTACCTGGCGATCGTCACCCTCGGCTTCGGCGAGATCATCCGCATCTTCCTGAACAACCTGAACGCGCCGTTCAACCTGACCAACGGTCCGCAGGGCATCACGCTGATCCAGCCGATCGAACTGGCCGGCGTATCGATGGCCAAGGTGCACATGATCGGTCCGCTGGCCATCCCGTCGCTGTACAACTACTACTACCTGTTCCTCGCACTGACGGCGCTGGTGGTATTCGTGTCGGCCCGGTTGCAGCATTCGCGGGTCGGCCGCGCCTGGGTCGCGATCCGCGAGGATGAGCTTGCGGCGAGCGCCTCCGGGGTGAACACGCGCAACATGAAGCTGCTGGCATTCGCGATGGGAGCCAGCTTCGGCGGCGTCGCGGGCAGCCTGTATGCCAGCTTCCAGGGGTTCGTCAGCCCGGAGAGCTTCGGCCTGACCGAGTCGATCATGGTCGTGTGCATGGTGGTGCTGGGCGGCATGGGCCACATCCGCGGCGTGATCCTCGGCGCAGCGCTGCTGGTGACGCTGCCCGAGGCCCTGCGGTACATCGGGCCGCTGCAGCGTGCGCTGTTCGGGCAGGTGCATGTCGAGCCCTCCGACCTGCGCCTGCTGCTGTTCGGCGTCGCGCTGGTGCTGGTGATGCGCTGGCGTCCGGCCGGCCTGTGGCCGTCGGCAATCCGCCGGCGCGAGTTCGCGCCCGGCAGTACCCCGCCAGCCCCGGGAGTGCGCCGTTGAGCGAAACCGCACGCATCCTGCTGTCGGTACGGGGCATCAGCAAGTCGTTCGGCGGCGTGCAGGCGCTGTCGGCGGTGTCGATCGACGTGGCGCGCGGCACGGTCTACGGCCTGATCGGCCCGAATGGTGCCGGGAAGACCACGCTGTTCAACGTGATCACCGGCTTCACCGCGCCGGATGGCGGCAGCTGCCTGTTGGACGGCAGGTCGCTCACCGGCGAGCCGGTGCACCGCGTGGTGCAGCTGGGCGTCGCGCGCACGTTCCAGAACATCCGGCTGTTCCACCAGATGAGCGCGCTCGAGAACGTGATGGTGGGCATGCCTGCGCGCAGCAGCACCGGTGCCCTTGGCGCGGTGCTGCGCACGCGCCGGGTACGCGACGAGGAGGCGCGCCTGGAGGCGCAGGCCCATGAACTGCTGCAACGGGTGGGCGTGTCCGCGTACGCGCACGATCCAGCCGGAAGCCTGCCCTACGGGTTGCAGCGGCGGCTCGAGATCGCACGCGCGCTCGCGTCCGGGCCGAAGCTGGTCGCGCTGGACGAACCCGCGGCCGGGATGAACGCGTCCGAGACGGCCTCGCTGCGCGAGCTGATTGTTTCCCTGCGCGATGCGGGCGTCACGGTGCTGCTGATCGAACACGATGTCCGGCTGGTGATGGGCCTGTGCGACCGTGTGGCGGTGCTCGACCACGGACAGCTGATCGCGGAAGGTCTCCCGGCGCAGGTCCAGCGCGACCCGGCCGTGATCGAGGCCTACCTCGGCGCGCCGGCGAGCGCGCTAGCCGCGCCGGTGCCGGCTCCGGCCCCGGCCCCGGCAGGAGGCGGCTGATGCTGGCGGTACGCGCGATGGCGATCGGCTATGGCTCGATCGTGGCGGTACGTGGAGTCGACCTCGATGTCGGCGCCGGCGAGCTGGTTGCCGTGATCGGCGCCAACGGCGCAGGAAAGACCACCAGCCTGAGGGGCATCGTCGGCGCGCTGCCGGTGCGCGGGGGAAGCATCCGGTTCGAAGGCGAGGACATCACCCGGCTGCCCGTGCATGAGCGGGTGCGGCGTGGAATGAGCCTGGTGCCCGAAGGGCGCGGCATCTTCGCCCGGCTGACCGTCGCCGAGAACCTCGACATGGGCGCCTACCTGCGCCGCGACGCAGCCGGGGTGCGCGCCGACATCGAGCGCAGCTACGCGCTGTTCCCTCGGCTGGGCGAACGCCGCAGCCAGCTCGCCGGCACGCTGTCGGGCGGGGAACAGCAGATGCTCGCGATCGCACGCGCGCTGATGGCACGGCCGCGCCTGCTGCTGCTCGACGAACCGAGCATGGGACTGGCGCCGCTGGTCACCCAGCGCATCTTCGACACGATCCGCGCGATCTCCGCCGAGCGCGTGTCGATCCTGCTGGTCGAACAGAATGCGCGGGCGGCGCTCGAGCTGGCCGGCCGTGCCTATGTGATGGAAGCGGGCCGGGTGGTGCTGGCTGGCGCAGCGCAGGATCTGCTGGCGAGCGACGGGGTCAGGCAGGCGTATCTGGGGGAATGAGCCGGCACGCGCCGCCGGCTCACGAGAACCCGGCAGTGGCCAGGGCGAGCACGATGTAGCGCCCTGCCTTGGCGACCGTCACCAGCAGCAGGAAGGTCGGGAACGGCTCGCGCAGGACGCCCGCAACCACGGTCAGCGGATCGCCGATCACCGGTACCCAGCTGAGCAGCAGCGACCATCGACCGTGGCGCCGGTACCAGCGCTCGGCGCGCGCCATCGCGTCGGGGCCGGCCGGAAACCAGCGTCGGTCGCGAAAGCGTTCGATGCCGCGACCCAGCCACCAGTTGACGACCGATCCCAGCACGTTGCCGACCGTAGCGACCAGAACGAGCAGCCAGGGCGGTTGCTGGCCGGCCCCCAACAGACCCACCCGCAACGCCTCGGACAGCAACAGACCCACGAGCACGGCCTCGGACTGCATCGGCAGTACCGTGGCGGCGATCAGGGCGGTCAGGAAGAGCAGGCCGAGGGCGGCAGGATCGTTCATGCAGGCCGATGATGCGCCGGCAAGGTCATCGGTGGGCGCATCGGCCCGCTGCCCCGCGGTGCCGACACCCGCGGTGCTGATGCTGGACGGAACTTTCCCCGTAGCCTAAGCTCCGGTCTCCGGCTGTTCGCGATTGTTTCCGAAAGCGCGGAACAACGTGTGCCCGGAAGCCTCCGGTCGATCGACTCCCGGTCTGCGCCCGACGTCTGTCACCGCCCGTACGCCCATTCAGGACATCCCCGAAAGGTCCGCTGTCCGTGCTACTGCCCGCCCTTCGCCGTGCTGCACCTGACACCGGATCCCCGGGTATCCGCCCCGAACTCACGCGGCTGGGAGGTCGGCGCATCGGCGCAGCCGTGCTGGTCACGGTACTGCTGCTCGGCGCGCTGGCCTTCATCTACTGGAAGACCCGACCCCTCGACGAGCGGTCGGTGGTCGAGATCAGCGGCCAGCTGCGCGCACTGAAAGAGCTCGAGGCGCGCTGGGACACCATCCTGCTGCGCGCGACCACCGATGCCGAACGCGGCTACGAATCGGCGGTCAACGTGGTGCCGACAGTCGGCAAGACGCTGCGCGCGATGCAGCAGTCGGCAACGGGCATCCCTTCGGCAACGCTCGAGGCCCGGCTGCCGGACATGATCGGCGCGTTCCAGGAAAAGAACGCGGTGACGGTGAGCTTCCTGTCCGAATCCAATTTCGTCACCACCCGCCTGCCCGAGCTGCAGGGCCTGTTCGACGAGTACCTTGCAGCGCTGCGCGCGACTCGACAGACCGATGCGGCAACCCAGCGCATGCTGCTCAATCTCGACCGGGTCGCCACGCAGGCTGCGGCTGAAATGAGTGCCTTCGCGCTCGACGGCTCGCAGCAGCGCGCGCGGTCGATCAACACGGCGTTGACCAGCATCAGCGAATCGCGCGCCGACGACCTCTCGCCCCGGGTTGCAGCCGCCCGCGAGGCGCTGGTCAGGCTCGGTCGTGAAGTGGTCGGCCGCAGGCAGCAGGCGGGCGACCTGTTCGCGATCATCTCGCAGTCGACCGCCGGCCGCGAACTCGACCAGCTCATCAACGGCTTCGAGGCCGAGCTGCGCGCAGCGGCAGCCGAACAGCAGCGCTACCGCACCGCGCTGATCTGGTACGCGGCGGCACTGCTCGGCCTGCTCGCGTTCGCAGGCTGGCGCCTGGTACAGAGCTACCAGCTCATCAACAGGGCCAACAGCGAGCTGCAGGAGGTCAACGAATCCCTCGATCGCCGGGTGACCGCGCGCACGCACGAGCTGTCCTCGGCGCTGGCGGAGCTGCGGCAGTCCGAGACCCAGCTGATCCAGTCCGAGAAGATGTCCTCGCTCGGGCAGATGGTCGCGGGCGTCGCCCACGAGATCAATACGCCGCTCGCCTATGTCAAGAACAACCTCGGCATGGTCGACGACCGCATGAGCACGCTGACCGATCTCGTCGAGCAGTTCGACAGTCTGCTGCGCATGCTGCAATCGAACGACACCCCGGAAGAGCAGCTCCGCGACCAGTTCACCCGGGTGACCCGGGACCTCGAAGCACTGCGCACCCGGAACAGCCTGGGCGAGCTCTCGCTGCTGGTGCAGGACGGACTGCACGGCATCGACAGGATCTCCGAGATCGTGCTCAACCTGAAGGACTTCAGCCGCCTCGACCGCCTGAAGGTACAGGCCTTCGATGTCAACCGGGGCCTGGAGAGCGCGATGGCGCTGGCGCGCCATATCCTCAAGCGGGTCGAGGTACGCGAGGTGTTCGGCACGCTGCCACCGGTGATGTGCGCCGCCTCGCAGATCAACCAGGTGTTCCTGAACCTCATCACCAATGCCGCGCAGGCGATCGAGGAGCGCGGTTCCGAATCGGGACTGATCACCCTGACCACCAAGGCTGTCGGCAACAGCGTGATGATCGAAGTGCGCGACAACGGCAGCGGCATACCACCGGACGTGCTGCCGCGCATCTTCGATCCGTTCTTCACGACCAAGGATACCGGGAAGGGCACCGGCCTGGGCCTTTCCATTTCGTTCAAGATCATCGAGCAGCACAAGGGCAAGATCCTGGCCCATTCCCGGGTCGGTGAAGGCACCACGTTCACCGTTCTGCTGCCGGCAAACCTGCCCGGCGCGAGCGCGGACGACGCTGCTGCACGATCTGCAGAGGCGCAGGTTGCGCCGGCGCCAGCCGCACCGGCGCAGCCTGCGTCCGTCCCGGGCACCCCGGACATGCGCAGCGCCCTGCCTGCGGCCTGAGCCCGGCGCGACGACAGACGCGACGACAGACACAACGACCGATCCGCGGCGCGCGCACGCAGAGCTCCGGCCCCGCATTCCCGTATTCCCGCATCCCGGAATCTCTCATGCCCTCTTTTCCTGACCTGCGCCCGACGACACCCCAATGAGTGCCATCGGCCAACTCCCCGCCACCATCGGCAAGTTCGAAGTCCACGGCATCCTCGGCAGGGGCGGCATGGGCACGGTCTACTCGGCGTTCGATCCGACCATCCAGCGGCCGGTAGCGATCAAGGCACTGATCAAGCGCGCACTCGATCCCGACCAGGCGATGAACATCCTCGACCGCTTCAAGCGCGAGGCACAGGCGGCCGGCCGGCTGATGCACCCGAACATCGTGCAGGTCTACGACTATGGCGAAAGCCAGGAAGTCGCCTTCATCGCGATGGAACTGGTGGCGGGCAAGACCCTGCACCAGCGGCTGCTCGAGCGCCGCCGCTACGATTTCAAGCAGATCGGGGCGATCATCGAGCAGTTGCTGTCCGCGCTCGAGTACGCGCACCAGAGCGGCGTGATCCACCAGGACATCAAGCCGGCGAACATCCTGCTCACCAACGACGGCCGGATCAAGGTCACCGACTTCGGCATCGCACAGGTCGAATCGACCCGGATGGTCATCAACAACGAACCCCTCGGCACCCCACACTTCATGGCGCCCGAGCTGCTCAACGGCACCACCGCGACGCCGGCCTGCGATGTCTATTCGGCAGGCACCGTCGCCTTCGAGCTGCTCACCGGGCAGCGGGCGTTTTCCGGGACGACTGCATTCGTGATGCGCCAGGTGATGGATCCCGAGGTCCGGGTGACGGCACCTTCGCTGGTCGATCCCCGCATCGCCCCTGAGCTCGACCAGGCGATGTCCAGGGCCCTGGCAAAGCGGCCCGGGGAGCGATTCCAGAGCGCCGCAGAGTTCCGACTGGCCTTCCAGCGCGGCATCGACGCCACGCTGCTCGCCCTGGGCGAAGTGTTCGATCCTGCACCGATCAGTGCCGAGACCACGCGCAGCCTGTCGGCGGCCGCCCAGCTGCTGCGCACATCGACCTTCACCGCTGCCCGACCTTCGACTTCCGCGTCCGCCGCCCCCGCCCCGCCCCAGGTGCCATCCACGCCGGTGTCCTCGGCGCACAAGCCTCGGCTGCTGGTGGTGGACGACGAAGAGCGCATCCTGAATTCGCTCAAGGCGCTGTTCCGCGATGATTTCCACGTATTCGCGACCAGCAACTGCAACCATGCGCTGCGCTTCGTCGAGAAGTTCCACATGCACGCGATCATCAGCGACCAGCGCATGCCCGAGATGCTCGGCGTCGAGCTGCTGCGCCGGGCGAAGATCACGTCGCCCACGTCGATGCGGCTGCTGCTGACCGGCTACTCCGACCTGAACGCGATCGTCGGATCGATCAACGAAGGCGAGATCTTCCGCTTCATCAACAAGCCGTGGAACAACCGCGACCTGCGGCAGATCGTGCATGAAGCCGTCGAGATCGGGCTCATGGTCGGCGAGCGTCGGGTCGCGCGGGTCAACCCGGAATCGCAGGAACCCATGGCGGTGCTGGTGGTCGACCCGACCTATGAACTGCTGCGCTCGGTCAAGGAGATGCTGTCCGGCGTATGCCAGATCCGACACGCGCTCGACGCCGACTCGGCGATGGACCAGACCGACAGCCACCCGGTGACCGTCGTGCTGATGGACGTCGAATACACCGGCGCGGAAGGTGTCGCGCTGTTGAAGACGCTCAAGCACGAGAAGCCGAGCATCCTGTCGATCGTGGTCACCAACGCGTCCGATTCCGAACTGATGATCGACCTCATCAATCAGGCCCAGATCTTCCGCTTCCTGAACAAGCCGGTGAACCAGCAGCTGGTGCGCACGCACCTGCTGGGCGCCCTCGAGCGCGCCCAGCAACTGCGTGAGGCACCCGAGCTGGTGCAGATGTACAGACCGGCCCGGACGATGTCGCAGCACGCGTTGCCCGACTCGAACCTGCCGGCAGCGCCGATCCCGGCTGGCTCATGATCCCTCCGGGGTGACGACGGCGCCGACAGGCCGGCACGGGTCGAAACCCCGTGCGTGCGCCTGTTCGCGGTGCCCGCGCGGCTGACCGGTCAGCCGCCGGCGAGCCAGTCGCGCCCGGTCAGGAAATCGCTGCGCAACCGGGCTTCCTCGGTGCCAGGTTCGGGATGGTAGTCGTAGCGCCATTCGACCTTCGGCGGCATCGACATCAGGATCGATTCGGTGCGCCCGCCCGACTGCAGCCCGAACAGCGTACCCCGATCGAACACCAGGTTGAACTCGACGTAGCGGCCGCGGCGGAAGGCCTGCCAGCTGCGCTCCCGCTCGCCGTAGGCGAGGTCGCGCCGGCGCTCGACCAGTGGCAGGTAGGCTGCAGTGAACCGGCTGCCGACCGACCGGGTCAGCGCGAACACGGTGTCGAAGTCAGGTTCGCAGAGATCGTCGAAGAACACCCCGCCGATGCCGCGTGGCTCGTCGCGATGCTTGAGGAAGAAGTAGCGATCGCACCAGGCCTTGTACTCGGCATAGCGGCGCGCCCCGAACGGCGCCAGCGCATCGCTGCAGGTGCGATGAAAATGCGTCGCATCTTCCTCGAAGCCGTAGTAGGGCGTGAGGTCCATGCCCCCGCCGAACCACCAGACGGGTACCGCAGCGCTGTCGCCCGGCAACGGATTGGCGATGAAGAAACGCACGTTCATGTGCACCGTCGGCACCCAGGGGTTGCGCGGATGCAGTACCAGCGACACACCCATCGCCTCGAAGCCGCGCCCCGCGACCTCGGGCCGTCCGGCGCTGGCCGAGGGTGGCAGGCGATCGCCGGTGACGTGGGAAAAATTGACGCCACCGCGCTCGAACAGTTCGCCGCCCTCGATCACGCAGGACAGTCCACCGCCACCGCCCGGCCGATCCCAGCCGTCGCGCCGGAACACCTGGCCATCGGCCTGCTCGAGCTGCGAGACGATATCGGCCTGCAGGCCGGTGAGGAAGGACTTGACCTGTGCTGCATCGACCGTTGCCATGATCACCCCTGCGCCAGACCCGCCGCGCGTCCTGCGGCCCGATGCCCAATGTCCCGCCTGAACTGTGCCCCGTCGAACCGGATGCGATCGACCGCTTCGTATGCGCGGCGCTGCGCTGCGCGGATGTCCTCGCCGAGCGCGGTGACGCACAGCACCCGGCCCCCGGCCGTCACCACGGCCTCGCCCGACAGCGCAGTGCCTGCATGGAACACGCGGCAGTCGGCCTGCGGCGCAGGCAGGCCTGTGATCACGTCGCCGGCACGGGGCGAGTCGGGATAGCCGGCCGCCGCCATCACCACGCCGACCGCGACCCGGCGATCCCACTCGGGCTCGGCCTGGTCGAGACGACCCGCAAGAGCCAGTTCGATCAGGTCGACCAGGTCGGTCTTCAGGCGCATCAGGATCGGCTGGGTCTCGGGGTCGCCGAGCCGGCAGTTGAACTCGAGCACCTGTGGCACCCCGTCGGCACCGATCATCAACCCGGCATAGAGAAAACCGGTGAAAGGCGTGCCTTCGGCAGCCAGGCCGGCGATCGTCGGGTTGATCACGTCGCGCATCACGCGCGCATGCAGCTGGGGCGTGACCACTGGCGCCGGCGAATAGGCCCCCATGCCGCCGGTGTTCGGTCCCACGTCGCCATCGCACAGGCGCTTGTGGTCCTGGCTGGTGGCCATGGCGACGGCGCGCTCACCGTCCACCATGACGATGAAGCTCGCTTCCTCGCCCTCGAGGAAACCCTCGATCACCACCCGCGCGCCGGCATTGCCGAGCGAGCGCCCGACCAGGAAGCGGTCGATCGCAGCATGGGCCTGCGCCACCTCGGTGGCGACCACCACGCCCTTGCCTGCGGCCAGTCCGTCCGCCTTGACCACGATCGGCGCCCCGACCGCATCGACATAGGCGTGCGCGGCCGCCGCATCCTCGAACGCCGCGTAGGGTGCGGTCGGGATACCGTGACGCTGCATGAACGCCTTGGCGTATTCCTTGGAGCTTTCCAGCCGGGCCGCTGCCGCCGTCGGACCGAAGATGCGCAGGCCGGCGGCGCGAAACGCGTCGACCACGCCATCGGCCAGCGGTGCCTCGGGACCGACGACGGTCAGGGCGATATCCTCCCGGCGTGCGAAGTCGACCCATTCGGCCACCGACGAGAGCGGCCGGTTGGCCACCCCCGCTTCCCCGGCAGTACCGGCATTCCCGGGAGCGACGACCACGCACTGCAGCCGGGGCGACGCGGCGAGCTTCCAGGCCAGCGCATGCTCGCGGCCGCCACCACCGATCACCAGGACCTTCATCGTACCGGTGCGCGGCCTGCCCGGCCGGCGTGCGCTGCGCGGTTGCCGCGCAGCGCGCAGTGCACGGGCCCGGCGAGGGGATCGAGGACGAGGCAGGTCGGCAGGATGCGTGGACGGTTCACGCGCCGGATCGTACCCGATTCGTCCACGGCGGACACGCGGGCCTTACGGTAGTGCGCAGCCCCGCAGCCGCGCTCAGTGCCGGAAATGACGGACTCCGGTGAACAGCATCGCCACGCCCTGGTCGTCGGCGGCCGCGATCACCTCTGCATCGCGCACGCTGCCGCCAGGCTGGATCACTGCCCGCGCGCCCGCTGCGACCAGCGCATCGAGGCCATCGCGGAACGGGAAGAACGCATCGGAGGCGACACCTGCGCCGGACAGGTCGAAACCCGCATCGGCGGCCTTCTGGCGCGCGATACGCACGCTGTCGATGCGGCTCATCTGGCCGGCCCCGACACCCAGCGTCTGCGCACCGCGCGCGAACACGATCGCGTTCGACTTCACGTACTTTGCCACCTGCCATGCGAACTGGAGATCGCGCATCTCGTCGGCGGTCGGTGCCCGGCGCGTGACGACCTGTACCCGGGCCGGGTCGAGGCCGACCCGGTCGGCACCCTGCACCAGCAGGCCACCGCCGACGCGCTGAAAGTGCAGCGAGTTGCGTGCACGGCCATCGCCGGTCTCGAGCAGCCGCAGCGCGGGCTTGGCCGACAGGACTTCGCGCGCGCCAGCCGTGATGGCCGGTGTGATGACCACTTCGGCAAACTGCGCACTGACCGCCCGTGCAGCGGCTTCGTCCAGCGTGCAGTTGAACGCGATGATGCCGCCGAACGCGGACGTCGGATCGGTCGCGAACGCGCGCTGGTAGGCCTCGGCCGCATCGGCGCCCAGCGCCACGCCGCAGGGATTCGCGTGCTTGACGATCACGCAGGCGACCGCGCCCGGGCGATGCTCGAAGCCGCGCGCGCATTCCCAGGCGGCATCGGCATCGGCGATGTTGTTGTAGGAAAGCGCCTTGCCCTGGCGCTGCAGGGCGCCCGCGATGGTGCCGGCCACGGCAGCCGGCCCTCCGTCGAGCTCGCGGTAGAACGCCGCCGACTGGTGCGGGTTCTCGCCATAGCGCAGCGCCGACACGCGGCTGAACGAGAAGTTGATCTGCGCCGGCCATGCGTCGTCGCCCGGGGATGCCGCGCCCCCCGCTGCCGCTACCCGGCCGAGGTAGTTGCCGATCGCGCCATCATAGGCTGCGGTGTGCGAGAACGCCTTGCGCGCCAGCTCGAACCGCGTGGCATCGGACAGCCCGCCGGATGCGCCGAGTTCTTCCAACACGCACGGATAGTCGGCGGGATCGGTGACGATACCCACGTGCGGATAGTTCTTGGCCGCCGCGCGCACCATCGCCGGCCCGCCGATGTCGATGTTCTCGATGGCCTCCTCGAGCGTGACGCCTGGCCGCGACGACACCTCCCGGAACGGATAGAGATTGACCACCACCAGCGAGATGGGCGAGATGCCTGCCGCGTCGATCGCCTCGCGGTGCGCGGCGAGGTCGAGCCGCGCGAGGATCGCGCCGTGCACCTTCGGGTGCAGCGTCTTGACCCGGCCGTCGAGCATTTCGGGAAAGCCGGTGAGAGAGGCGACCTCGGTCACCGCAAGGCCTGCCGCGCGCAGGGCCGCGGCGCTGCCTCCGGTGGACA
>JBILGF010000333.1:0-4112 GCA_044351195.1 Burkholderiales bacterium | reverse complement strand
GCCGGGCGGCATCCGGCGCGACCAGCACCGCTGCCGCGGTCGGCGTGGGTGCGCGTGCATCGGCCACGAAGTCGGCGATCGTGAAGTCGGTTTCATGGCCGACGGCGCTGACCGTCGGCATCGGGCTGGCCGCGATGGCACGCGCCACGCCCTCCTCGTTGAAGGACCACAGGTCTTCGATGCTGCCCCCGCCGCGGCCCACGATCAGCACGTCGCATTCCGAACGGCTGCCGGCCAGCGCGATCGCCTGCGCGATCTGGCGGCCGGCCCCCTCGCCCTGGACCAGGGTCGGGTAGACGATCACCCGCAGCCCCGGAGCACGCCGGCGCAGCGTGACCAGGATGTCGCGCAGCGCTGCTGCCGAGGTGGACGTGACGATGCCGACCGTGCGCGGGAACGACGGCAGCGGCCGCTTGCGCGCCGGTTCGAACAGGCCTTCCGCCGACAACTGCGCCTTCAGCCGTTCGAACGCGGCATGCAGTGCGCCACGCCCGGCCCTGCGCATGGTCTCGACGTTGACCTGGAAGTCTCCGCGCGCCTCGTACAGCGACGGCACGCCACGCAGTTCGACCTCACTGCCGTCGTCGGGCTGCCAGCCGAGCAACGATGCGCGATGGCGGAACATCACGCAGCGCACCTGCGCCTGGGCATCCTTCAGCACGAAGTAGCAGTGCCCGGAATCGTAGCGACGGAAGTTGGAGATCTCGCCGGCGACCCAGGTTGCCGGCAGCGCCTGCTCGATCGCCTCGCGCGCCGCGCGATTGAGTGCCGCCACGGTGAGGACTTCAGAACGGGAGGACAGATCGCGCATCGGTGGATTCTAGCGTCGGCGCGGCGGCGCCGCGCTGATGCACTGCGCCATCCGGGGAGAAGACACAGGAATCACGCAACGGCGCGGCCTGGCGCGGCGAAACGGCCCTGCAAGCCGCGAAAAACCGTCTCTCCGGTGCAACTTCTCCACAAGGACGGCCCGCACGCCGGGCGGCGCGGCCAGGCCGGCAAGCCCTTCGGCCAAGAATCCTCAAGTCATTGATTAATTACGTCTATTTATCTGCACAAAAATTCATCAAGCCAATCGAGGGTACGGCTGGACAACGGTTTGCGGCCGGTTGCCGCACCCTGTTCACAAACTTATCCACAGTTCGTGTGGACAACGAAAAAAAGCGCTGATGCGGCAGGTGTTTAGCGTCGGCACTGCCGATGCGCGCCGGCTTTTGCTTGCCCTCGGGCGCGCTGGTGGATAGAGTCGGGGCGCTTCCCCAACCAGACGTGTCCCCTATCCGTGTTCGCGATCATCCAAGGTGCCGGCTGGCCCATCTGGCCGTTGATCATCGCTTCGGTCATTGCCTTGGCCATCATCGGCGAGCGCGGCTGGTCGCTGCGCCGCGTGCTGATCGCGCCGCCCGATCTGCTGCCGAAGGTGCTTGCCGAGTACCGGCAGAATGGCGCATCGGGCGCGATGGCCGATCGAATCGCTGCCCATTCGCCGCTGGGCGAGGTCCTGGCGGCCGGTCTGCGCCACGTGAAGAGCCCGCGCGAGATCATGAAAGAGGCGATCGAGGAGACCGGCCGCGGCGTCGCCCTGCAACTCGAGCGCTACCTCACCACGCTCGGCACCATCGCCGGGATGGCACCGCTGCTCGGCCTGTTCGGCACCGTGATCGGCATGATCGAGATCTTCGGAGCGCAATCGGCCGCAGGCACGCCGGAGCAACTGGCGCAGGGCATTTCCATCGCGCTCTACAACACCGCGTTCGGCCTGATCGTCGCGATCCCCAGCATGATCGCCTACCGGCACTACCGGGCGAAGGTCGACACCTTCGTGGTCGACCTGGAACTGCAGGCGGTGAAACTCGTCGAGGTGGTGCACGGTGAGCGCCTTGCCTGAGGCCCGGGCCGGCAGCGCGTCCCGGTTCGGACGCGGACGGGACAGCCGGTGAACTTCCGCCGTGGCCGGCCGCGCGACGAGCCGGAGATCAATCTGATCCCGATGATCGACGTGTTCCTGGTCGTGCTCATCTTCCTTGCGACCTCGACGACGTTCTCGAAGTTCTCCGAACTTCAGATCAACCTGCCGCAGGCATCGGCAGAGGTTCCGCCGGATCGGCCGCAGCAGATCAGCGTCGCGATCGATGCCACCGGGCGCTACCTGGTGAACCGTGAACCGGTCCTGTTCGGCAACCCCGAACAGTTCAGCCAGGCCCTGCGCAGGGCGGGTGGCGACGCGAAAGAGCCGGTGATCGTGATCAGCGCCGATGCTGCTGCCACGCACCAGGCGGTGGTCAACGTGATGGAAGCGGCGCGGCTTGCCGGGTATCCGCAGATCACGTTCACCACGCAGGGCTCCGGCGCGCGCTGAGCCCTGCACCGCAGCGCATCCTGCACTCCGCACCGCGCGCCGATCCCTGATGCCGCGCTTCGACACCGATCGCCACTGGGCCCGCCTGAGCGCGCGCAGCGCCTTGCTGCTGCCGGTCTCCTGGCTGTTCCGGCTGGCCGTCGAGTTGCGGCGGCTGGCATTTCGCATCGGCTGGGCCAGGCGTCTGGCCACAGGCGTGCCGGTGATCGTGGTCGGCAATGTCACCGTCGGGGGCACCGGCAAGACCCCCCTGACCATCTGGCTGGTGCTCTACCTGATCAGCCGCGGCTGGCATCCCGGCGTGGTCAGCCGCGGCTACGGCGGCAGCGCCAGCAACGAACGGGTGAGTGAACCGGTAGGCGTGCACAGCGACCCGCTGCGCGTGGGCGACGAACCGGTGCTGATCGCCCGGCGCACGCCGGCACCGGTCTGGATCGGGATCGATCGCGTGTTCGCCGCCCGCGCGCTGCTGCGCGAACATCCCGAGTGCGACATCCTGATCGCTGACGATGGCCTGCAGCACTATCGACTGGCGCGCAATGTCGAAGTGGCGGTAGTGGACGCAGGGCTGGGCTTCGGCAACGGCCACATGCTGCCGTCGGGGCCCCTGCGCGAGCCGGTGCGCCGGCTCGCGGTGGTGGATGCACTGGTCATCAACGGTGCGGCTTCGGTCGATGCCCCGGTACCGATGGCGGCACAGTTCGAGATGCGCATCGCCGCCTCGCGCATCTATCGGCTGGACGATCCGACGGTGGTCGCGGAGCCGGGATCGCTCCGCGGACAACGGCTGCACGCGGTCGCCGGGATCGGCTACCCGGAACGCTTCTTCAGCCTGCTGAAGAAGCTGGGCCTGTCCTTTGTAGAGCACCCGTTCCCCGACCATCACCGGTTCGACATGGCCGATCTCGACTTCGGCGGCGAACCGGTGATCCTCACGGAAAAGGATGCCGTAAAATGCATGCGCTTCGGGGCCGCCCATCACTGGGTGCTCGCGGTCGAGGCACAGGTCGACGCTGCCTTCGGCGAACACCTGATGCGCTGCCTGGAACGCCGCGCCTGATCCGCCGGTCCGAACCACAAGTCCTCCGCGCGCACGACCTGCTTGCCCCTCCCTGCCCCGACCTGACCCCGTACGCCCCGCCGAAAGCGACAACATGGACGCAAAACTGCTGGAAATCCTGGTCTGCCCGGTAACGAAGGGAAGCCTGTCCTACGACCGCAGCCGGCAGGAACTGCTGTCGCAGGGCGCAGGGCTGGCCTACCCGATCCGCGACGGCATCCCGATCATGCTTGAGGACGAGGCGCGCAAGCTCTCGTCCGACGAGCTCGAAGCGCTGCGCCGAGGGTGACTGCTTTCGTCGCTGCGATCCCGGCCCGGCTGGCCTCGACCCGCCTGCCCGGGAAACCGCTCGCCGACCTGGGCGGCAGGCCGATGGTGGTGCGGGTCGCCGAGCGTGCGATGGCGAGCGGCGCACGCGAGGTCTGGATCGCCACCGACGATCCCTCCATCGTCGCGGCGGCAGCGGCGCACGGCATGCAGGCCGCGCTGACCCGCAGCGACCATCTGTCCGGCACCGATCGCATCGCCGAGCTGTCGCGCCAGCGCGGCTGGGCCGACGACACGGTGGTGGTCAATGTGCAGGGCGACGAGCCGCTGATCGATCCGGCGCTGATCGCCGCGGTCGCCCGCCGCCTGCACGACACCCCCGGAGCCTCGATCGCCACCGCCTGCCATGCCCTGCATTCGCGGCGC
>JBILGF010000331.1:0-4117 GCA_044351195.1 Burkholderiales bacterium | reverse complement strand
GTCGAACATGGAACCGGCGATGAAACCCTCCGAAGCATTCGCGCGGATGGCCCATCGCGAGATCGACCGGGTACCGATCGACCAGCTCGAGGGCCGGATCACCGCGATGCTGGTCACGCCGTATCCACCGGGCATTCCGCTGCTGATCCCGGGCGAGCGTTTCAACTCGACCATCGTGCGCTACCTGAAGTTCGCGCGTGATTTCAACCACCTGTTCCCCGGCTTCGAAACCGATATCCACGGGCTGGTGTCGGAGTCGATAGCCGGTGGCGGCACGCGTTATTACGTCGATTGCGTGAAGCCGTCGAGAACAGCCGGCGGGGGCTGAACCGGCAATGACGATCCTGTCGAAGTTCACTATCGCATTCACCGTCTCCCTCGTTTCGGTGGTGCCGGTGGCCGGTGCGCAATCGGTGCCAGTGCCGGTGCCAGTGCGGCCGGCGTCCACGCTCGAGGTCGAACTGCAGGCGGTGTGGGCATCCCGGATCGACGTGCAGTCGCCGAACACCGCTGCCGGCACTCGCTTCGCGCTCGATTCCCTGACCGGGGACGGCCCGGCCACCCAGGGCCGTCTCGAGTTCAGCCACGCGTTCAGGCCGCGCCATGAGTTGCGCGCGGTCTATGCACCGCTGTCGGTGTCGGGCGTCGGCATCCTGTCCGCGCCAGTGGCCTTCCAGGGACAAAGCTTTACGGCAGGCGCGGCGACCGAGGGACGCTTCCGCTTCGACGCCTATCGGATCGGCTATCGCTATGCATGGATCGATCGGCCCGACCTGCAGTTGAAGCTGGGCGCGACACTGAACGTGCGCGACGCCGCGGTGTCGCTGCGCCAGGGCGCGGTGTTCGCCGAGCGCACCGACACCGGGGTGGTGCCGCTGCTGCATGTGCGGGCCGAAAAACGCCTCGGGCAGGGTTGGCGGCTGATCGGCGATATGGACGGACTGATCGGGCCCGGTGGCCGGGCGTTCGACATCGCCGCGAAAGTGGGCTACGACGTCTCGCGCGACTTCACGATCGCTGCCGGATACCGGATGCTCGATGGTGGCGCGGACAACGACACCGTCTACACCATGAGCCGCTTCAACTACGCAGTGGTTTCGTTCACCGCGCGCTTCTGAACATGCGGGCGGCGGCAAACGCGGGTGCAGGCCTGTCGCTCCCCGCCGCGGGCCTGCCCGTCCGGTCGACCATCGATGGCATCGCCTGGCCGTCGTTCACCGATCCGGCCGGCGAGGCCATGCTCGCCATGCTCTGGCAGCTCGAGCGCAGCGAATGGTTCGCGCCGGCCAGGCTGCGCGCCCTGCAGATGGTGCAGGTGCGTTCGCTGCTTCGCCATGCGGTAGCCCATGTCCCGTTCTACCGGGACCTCTGGCAGGGGATGGGCGTGCAGCGGCTGGGCTTCGATCCCGGCGCCGATGCACTGACACCGAAGCGGTTTGCCGCGCTGCCGGTGGTCACCCGCGCGATGATCAGGGACGCGGGCGAGAAGGCGTTCAGCACGACGGTGCCCCAGGCACATGGCGGCGTGCAGGCCGCACTCACCTCGGGCACGAGCGGTACCCCGCTGCAGTTTCGCACCACCGGCCTCACCCAGTTCATGTGGCGTGCGTTCACGCTGCGCGATCACCTGTGGCACCGGCGCGATCTCACAGGAAAGCTTGCCGCGATCCGCTGGTTGCCATCGAGCCGGGTCGAGGAGCCGAACTGGGGCCTCGCCACCTCGGGCCTGTGCGTCACCGGCCCGGCAGTCGGATTGCATATCGACCACGACATCGCCGAGCAGGCCGCCTGGCTGCTCGAGCAGGATCCGAACAGCCTGGTCACCCATCCGAGCAATCTGCAGGCGCTGGCTGGCTGGTTCCGCGACCAGCGCCTGAAGCTGCCCGGCCTGCGCGATATCCGCGCCGTGTCGGAACGGGTGAGCCCGGCGCAGCGGGCAGCCTGCCGCGAGGTCTTCGGCCTGCCGCTGGTGGATTCGTACTCGATGCGCGAGCTCGGATACGTCGCGCTGCAATGCCCTGCGGGCGATCACTATCACGTGCAGGAAGAGAGTGTCCTGGTCGAACTCCTCGACGATCGCGACCAGCCGGTGCCACAAGGCACGATGGGGCGAGTGGTGGTCACCTCGCTGCTCAACTTCGCCATGCCCTTCGTGCGCTACGACACCGGCGACCATGCGACCGCCGGCGCGCCCTGCACCTGTGGACGGGGCCTTGCCGTGCTCGACCACATCGATGGACGGTCCCGCAACCTGATGACCCGGGCCGATGGCACCTTGTGCCTGCCAGACTGCGACCTGATCGCGCTGGATATCGTGCCGGGCATCCGCCAGTACCAGTTCGTGCAGGCCGCGGTCGACCGCATCGAGTTGCGCGTGGTCGCCAGCCGGCCGATCGGCGAGGCCGACCACGCAAGCCTGGCCGCCGTCGCTCGCGCGCGGCTGGGCCAGGAACTCGAATTCGCGGTGACCCAGGTTGACCGTCTGCCACGCTCGGCCGCCGGCATCTGCGAAGACTTCGTGAATCTCCTGTCGCGCTGAAACCGAGCTGCCGCCGTTGGCTCCATGCCCCATGAACGATGTGCTGCCAGCGGCTCTGGCGCAGGTCCATGCCCGAAGCTGACGCGAACCTGTCCGAGGCGGGATTGTCCGAAGCTTGACCAGGCTGCCGCCCGCGCCTTACGCTTCCCACGCCTTGGCGGCGAGTCGACCCAAGAACGACGCACCGCCGTGTACACCCCCAGGAGGAGTCGATGCTGTCACTGAACGTCAATGGCAAGACCGTCACGGTCGATGCCGAACCCGGTACGCCCCTGCTGTGGGTGCTGCGTGAACAGGTCGGGCTCACCGGCACCAAGTATGGTTGAGGCGTAGCCCAGTGCGGTTCATGCAGCGTGCACATCGACGGCCAGCTGGTGCGCTCGTGCGTGATGCCGGTGTCGGCCGTTGCCGGCAAGCGGATCACGACCATCGAGGGGCTGTCTGCCGATGCCAGCCATCCGGTGCAGAAGGCCTGGGCCGAGTTCGACGTGCCCCAGTGCGGCTACTGCCAGTCGGGCCAGATCATGGCCGCGGTCTCGCTGCTGCGCGCCAAGCCCAGGCCTACCGACAAGGACATCGACGATGCGATGACCAACATCTGCCGCTGCGGTACCTACCAGCGCATACGGGCAGCCATCCACAAGGCCGCCGGCACCAGCACGGGGGGTGGCAACGGATCCGTCTACCACGTGGTCGGCGATGCCAGCGGTACCACGACGATGGCCGCGAATGGCGCCGACCGCACCCCGGCCGGCGACGCCTGAACCAGCGCAGACGGAGACTGAAATCATGACCAAACGCATCGCACAGCAGTCTGCGCGCGAAGGCGCAGCGGGCACCGCAGGCGCGGCCGGTAACGGCCGCCGCCAGTTCATCGTCGGCAGCGCAGTGGCCGGTGGTGGCCTGGCGCTCGGCATCAGCTTCTCCGGCGTCGCGCGCGACGCGGCGGCGCAGGGTGTCGATGCATCCGGCGCACCTGAGATCAACGCCTGGGTCGTCGTGCGCCCGGACGACACCACGGTGGTTCGCGTCGTGCGCTCCGAGATGGGGCAGGGCACGCATACCGGCCTCGCGCAACTGGTCGCCGAGGAACTGGAGTGCGACTGGAGCAAGGTGACGCTCGAGGCACCGACGGCCGGGCGCAACCTGGCGCGCAAGCGTGTCTGGGGCGACATGTCCACCGGTGGCAGCCGTGGTATCCGCGGCTCGCAAGACTATGTGCGGCGGGGCGGTGCGGTCGCGCGCATCATGCTGATGCAGGCAGCGGCCGATGCGTGGCAGGTGCCGGTCGGCGAACTCACCGTCGCCAGCGGCGTGATCAGCCATGCCGGGAGCGGACGCACCGTGCGCTACGGTCAGGTCGCCGCTGCGGCCGCCAAGCTGACCCCACCGGACGCCAAGTCGATCAAGCTGAAAGATCCGCGCACCTGGAAGGTGGCCGGCAAGCCGATCAAGCGCCTGGACACCGCGCCGAAGGTCAATGGCAGTAAGGTGTACTCGATCGACGTGGCGCTGCCCGGCATGCTCAATGCCGCGGTGAAGCAGTGCCCGGTGTTCGGCGGCAGGCTGGTCTCGTTC
>JBILGF010000330.1:0-4130 GCA_044351195.1 Burkholderiales bacterium | reverse complement strand
ATCGGGTCGGGGAGGAACTGGGGCTGCGGCCGGGGCGGCGGTCAGAACTCGAACTGCTGGAAGGTCAGCAGCATCTGCGGCGAGAACTGGCCCGCACACGCCTGAATCTCTTCCATGATGACCTCGTACTCACCGGGCTTCAAGTGCGTGATGAAGATCTGCGCCGGGCGCTGCAGCTTCGCGAGCTCGTCGGCAAGCATGTCGGGGCTCAGGTGCTTGGCGGCCCGCGCCAGCGCACTCTCCCGGTTGCGGAACGCCGTTTCGATAAGCAGGTAGCGCAGGTTGGTGATCCGGTTCACGATCGGCCAGAGCGCGTCATTGACCGTCGTGTCGCCGGTGAAGACCAGGCTTGCCTGCCCGCTGTCGAGGTGGTAGCCGACCGCCGGCACGACATGGTTGGCCGGCAGCGGCGTGATGCTGCGGCCGCCGCCGAGGTCGAACGGCTCGCCCAGCGCCACCGGCTCGTAGCGCATCCAGGGATTGTCCGCATCCGGGATCTGCGCGAAGTCGGGCCACAGCTTCCAGTTGAACAGGTGCTCGCGCAGCACTTCGATGGTCTCGGGCAGTGCGTGGACCGTCAGCGGCCGGTCACGCAGCCAGCCGACGGTGTCGACCAGGAACGGCAGCGAGGTCACGTGATCGAGGTGGGAATGGGTCAGGAACACCCGGTCGATCCGGCGCAGCTCGTCGATATGCAGATCGCCCACGCCGGTACCGGCGTCGAGCAGCACGTCGTCGTCCAGCACGAACGACGTGGTGCGCAGACTGCCGCCGATACCGCCACTGCACCCGAGCACGCGCAATTTCATGCGGGATATCTGCCTTATTTGGTCTGGAACACGAACACCCCGTCCCAGTCGGCCGGCGGCGGATCCGCTCGGCAGCGGCTGACTCGCTCGAGGTAGAGCTCGTAGAGCTTCCGGCCCGGTGCGAGTTTCAGGAGATTGAGCAGCTGGACCTCGGCGAGATCCCAGTTCCGGCTGCGGAAGTGCTTCACTGCCGTCTGGAACAGCGCGACCTCGTCGAGCACGGCGGGATCGACCTCGCCCTTGCGCCCGATCACCTCGAAGATCGCGACCGGTTCATCCTTGCCTTTCACACGTACCCGATCGAGTTCCACGTAATGGAACCCCGGAGCGGCCCTGCACACCGACTCGCCAACGATGATAGCAGCCCCGTATTCCTTTGTGATGCCTTCCAGCCGCGAGGCCAGATTGACTGCGTCACCCATCACGGTATAGGCAAGACGTATTTCAGACCCCATGTTGCCGACGCTCATGCGGCCGGTGTTGATCCCGACGCCGATTCTTATCGGCGGCCAGCCGCGTTCCTTGAACTGCGGTTGCAGCGCGAGCAGCGTGGCCTGCATCTCGAGGGCCGCGGCAACCGCGTGGGCTGCGTGGTCCGGGTCATCTACCGGGGCCCCCCAGAATGCCATGATCGCGTCGCCCATGTACTTGTCGATGGTGCCGCGCTGCCTGTGGATGATGCGGGTGAGCGGCGTGAGGAAGGTGTTCATCAGGCTGGACAGTGCCTTCGGTTCGAGCCCTTCCGAGATCGTCGTGAACCCGCGCACGTCGGTGAACAGCACCGACAGCTCGCGGCTCTCGCCCGCCATCGAGAAACGCCCGGGATCCTTCGCCATCTCGTCGACCAGTTCCGGGGGCACGTACTGGCCGAACAGCCCGGTGATCTGCCGCTTGCCACGGGCCTCGACGAAGAAGCCCCAGGCCATGTTGACCGTGTACAGCAGCACGATCAGCAGCAGGCCCGAGGCGATCGGCAGTATCAGGTTGCCATACTGCCAGACCGCCAGGTTGATGCCGATGGTCAGCGCGATCGTGGCGCCGAACAGCGCGGTGGCGCGCAACGGCGACAGCAGGGGCAGCCAGAGCGCCAGCAGCAGGCCGATGACCAGCAGCAGCAGGAACTCGGCACCCAGCACATAGGGTGGCCGCTGGCGGATGTTGCCGTCGAGCATGCCCGCGATCAGGTTGGCGTGGATCTCCACGCCGGGATAGATCGGTGCGACCGGCGTCGAGCGCAGGTCGAACAAGCCTGGTGCGCTGGTCCCGACCAGCACCACGCGCTTCTCGAGCACGCCCGGATCGACCCGGCCGGCCAGCACGTCGGTAGCCGACACGTACGGAAAGCTGCCGCGCGCCCCCCGGAACGGCACATAACTGGCGACCCGCTCGTCCACCGGCAGGCGCAGCGCGCCCACTTGGAGCCATTCCAGGCCCGAGTAGCCGCGCGACAGCACCGCCTCTGCCGGATAGCCCGGCGTGATGCCCGGGGAACCGAGCAGCAGCCTCACCATCGCCAGCGACAGCGCCTCGTAGTACGCGCCGTTGAACTCGGCCAGCATCGGCACCCGGCGCGAAACGCCGTCGGCATCGGTCAGTACGTTGAAATGACCTGCCGACGCGGCAGCCGCCTGCAGCTGTGGCAGATTGGCCCCGTGGCCAGACCAGCGGGTGAAGCGGATGTTGCGCCCGCCGAAGGTGCCCGCAGCCAGGGTCGGCCCGGGCAGCGCCCCGACGCTGAGGTCGGGTACCGATCCGGCAGCGTCGGGGCTGGAGAAGTAGTAACCCAGTACCACCGGGCGGTTGCGCAGCCGCGCCGCGAGCCGTTCGTCGAAGGCCAGTGTCGGTCGCAGCTCGCGCAGCGCCGCCGCGAACGGTTCGTTGCCCCTGAGTTCGCCGTCGGCCAGCGCTTCCAGTTGCGACAGGCCCGAGCTGTCGTCTGCCCCTGCAAACACGATGTCGAACCCGACCACCGCCACCTGGTAGCGGTCGAACAGCTGGTCGGTCAGTCGCGCCACCTTGTCGCGCCCCCACGGCCAGCGCCCTTCGGCCTGCAGGCTTCGCTCGTCGATATCGACGATCACGATGCGCGGGTCGAGCGTTCCGGGCATGGTCAGGCGCAACCGCGCATCGTAGGCGATCGCTTCCAGGCGTTCGACCAGCGGCAGCGGTATCCAGCGCGCGCAGTAGCCGAGGAACACGACGACCAGCAGCAGCCCGACCAGGACGGGTGCGAGGTTTCTCGTCACGCCGGGGACACTCGCTGCGGGCGGGTCACGCCATCAACCCGGCTTGTGGAAGAACTCCATCTTGACACCGGCCAGGTCGATGATGTCATGGTCTTGCAACTGCCGAGGTTGTGCGTCCAGCGACTGACCGTTCACGCTCGGATAATGCGTACCCTCGACATGGGTGATGAAGAATCCGTGGGGCCGGCGGGTGATCACCGCCACCTGCACCCCCGGCTTGCCCAGGGTAGTGAGGTTCTTGACCAGGTCGAGTTCCTTGCCGGCGCTCGGCCCGGTCAGGATCTGGACCGCCGCTGCCAGAGGGGCGCCCGGCGCCGGAGCCGGAGCCGCAGCGCTGGCCGATGGCGGCGCACCTGGCGGGGAACTGCCGGCCGGGCTGGCCATCGGGGCCGACGCTTTCGGGCCCGCCGGCGACGGAGCGACGCTCGGCAGCGGACCGGTTACCGCAGCCGTCGCGCCACCGCCCTGCGTCGCGCCATCGGCTGCAGACGGCTGTGCAGCACTCCCCTGCGGGGAACGCAGCACCATCGTCTTGTCGAAATCGTCAGCGCTGCCCTGGCTGGCCTTTTCGTTGATGTACTTGAGCTTGTACTTCCCGATCTCGACGACGTCGTTGTTCTGCAGGAAGTGCTTCTTGATCGGCTGCCCGTTGACCGAGGTGCCGTTGGTGCTGCCCAGGTCTTCGAGGAAGGAGTCATTCAGGATGGTGACGACCGCGGCGTGTTCTCCGCTGACGGCGAGATTTTCGATCCGCACGTCGTTGTGAGGCTTGCGCCCGATGGTCATGCGCTCCTTGACGAGTTCAACCTCGTCTAGAACCTGTCCGTCCACACTGATGATCAGCTTCGCCATGGCAGCCTCGTTATACCTTATTTCAGCCAGGACATAAACCTGGAAACCCAGCCGGCGTCGGCCGGAAAGGGCTCGTTCACCTGCACCAGAACGACGGTGACATTGTCACGGCCACCGTAGTCATTGGCCGCCTGGACCAGCTGGTCTGCCGCGAGCTGCAGGTTCGCCTTCAGCGTGTCGAGCGTGCTGTGGATCTCCGGCTCGGGGACCATGTCGGACAGCC
>JBILGF010000030.1:0-13147 GCA_044351195.1 Burkholderiales bacterium | reverse complement strand
TATACGGTATCGGCTGCGGTGATCCTGATTGCCTCGCGCTTGCTCGCCAGACGCGCACCGATCGTGCGTACCCGGCGCGGCATTCCATGGTTCATCCTGACGGGGGTGTGCAATGGTTCGGCGATGCTGCTGATGTACGCCGCACTGGTGGACGGCGAGGTGAGCCTGGTGGCACCGATCGTGGCCGGTTATCCGCTGTTCACGCTGCTGTTGTCAGCGCTGTTTCTGGGCGACGAGCGGCTGGCAGGCCGACACCTGCTCGGTGTAGCGATCACCGTCTCCGGTGTGGCACTGCTCGCTTCGCGCTGAATCGCCTGGCGCGCAGGTGCCGATGCGGTGCACACGCTGCCGGGTCACTACTCCGGCCTGGCGCCCGACGCCTGGATGATCTTGCGCGCCCGCTCGGTCTCGATGCGCACGAACTTCGTGAACGCTTCCGGCGATAAAGGCACCGGATCGAGGCCTGCATCGACGAGCCGGGCGCGCAGTGCCGGCACCTGCAGCGACTTGTTGATCTCGGCGTTCAGCCGGTTGACGATGTAGCGCGGCGTCTTCGCCGGGGCATGCGCGCCGTACCAGAGGTCGAACTGGTAGCCGGGGACGCCGGCTTCGGACAGCGTCGGCAGGTCGGGCAACTGGGCCCAGCGCTTCGCGCCCGTGGTGGCCAGCGCCACCAGGCGGTTGCCCTTGATGAAGCCGAGCGTGCCCGGTGCGCCCGAGATCATGAACTGGGTCGCTCCGCCGACCAGGTCGGCCAGTGCCGGGCCGGTGCCCTTGTACGGCACGTGGACCATGTCGGTGCCGGTCATCTGCTTGAAGTATTCGGCCGCCAGGTGCGAGGTTCCGCCAGCGCCAGTGCTCGCATAGTTGAATACGCCTTTCCTGGCGCGCAGCAGCACCACCAGTTCCTTCACGCTCTTCACGTTCATCGATGGATGCACCACCAGCACGTTGGTGGTCTCGGCGATGAACGCGACCTGCGCGAAGTCGCGCACGCTGTATGGCAGCTTCGCATACAGGCTTTCGTTGATGGCTATCGCGTTGTGCGTGATCAGTATGGTGTGGCCGTCCGGCTGGGCCTGGGCGGCGATCGCGGTGCCCAGCGTGCTGCCGGCACCGGGACGGTTGTCGACCAGACCCTGCTGGCCGAACGAATCCTGGAACATCTGCGCAGTGAAGCGCGCAACGATGTCGTTGCCACCGCCGGGGGCGAACGGCACGATGATACGGATCGGCCGTGTCGGATAGGGCGCATCCGCGGCCCGGGTCGCACCAGCGGCAGTGAGCAGGGTGGTGGCTGCCAGGGCAGCCAGTGCGGCTCGTGCAGCCAGGGAATCTGCCGGAACCGGGCGACGGGTCTTGTCATTCTGGGTCACGCACTGGCCTCCTATGCACAGCGAACCGGGAAAGCATACCCCGGAACGGGCGCCCCTGGAGCACACGCTCCTCGGCCGGAAGACGTCGCGCAGCACGGCCTTGTACGTTGGCGCGCACGCCGGATCAGACCCGACCGACCAACGGTCCAATCGTGCGCCTGCCGTGCCGCGTTTTCTGCCATGCCCACGGTCGCTGCTTTGCCATCGCCGCAATGTCACGGTGCTATGCTCGCGAACCGTCGTAGCGTGTGGGCAAATCCATGAGCAAAGAGTTGCGGGTGATGACTTCAGGCGCATTCACCGCCGCCCACCTCCGGCTGCTGCCCGCCGTCGAACGCATCACCGGACTGAAGGTCGTGACCGTCACCACGTCGATCGGCACCGGGGACACTTCGATCCCCAACCGCCTGAAACGCGGCGAAGTCGCCGACCTCGTGATCTGCGACGACAGCGTCATGCAGGGGTTCATTCGCGACGGACTCGCACGGGCAGAAGGTTGTGCGCCACTGGGACGGTCGATGATCGGGGTCGCGGTACGGGCCGGAGCGCCCGCACCCGACATCGGCACGGTCGACGCCCTGCGCGACACCCTGTTGCGTGCCGCCTCGATCGGTTATTCCGCGAGCGTGAGCGGACGCTATCTCACCACCGAGTTGTTCCGGCGGCTGGGCATCCATGACGAAGTGATGCCGAGGTGCCGGTTCGTCGGCAACGGCCAACGCGTCGGCACATTCATCGCCAATGGCGAGATCGAGATCGGTTTCCAGCAGGTGAGCGAACTGCTGCCGATCGAGGGCATTGCGCACATCACGCCGCTGCCGGACGAGGTCCAGCTGTTCACGACCTTCAGCGCGGCAGTCGGCGTGAGCGCCGTACATCCCGAAGCGGCGGCACGCGCGATCGAATTCCTCGCCTCGGCGCAGGCGGCCGACGACATCCGTGCGACAGGGCTGGAACCTGCCGCACGCTGATCGCGAACCGTACTTTCAAACACCCCTGCGCGCGGCTCACGTACCGGCAGCAGCTTGTCCCCGCGCAGGGCGCATGCGACACTGGTGAGTGCGTGGCGTGCGGCGGGCGGGCGCCAGCCGGTGCTCCCTCGATAGGGGTGCGGCCCTGCGGCCCGGGCGACAGCTCCGCGCCACGCGTGATCGCGGCGATGGCAAGCGTGTTTCCCGGCCATCGCCTGCTGGAGTCCCCGTTGCCCCCGCTGACCGCCCTTGTCGAAAAGATCGCGCTCTACCTCGGCGACATCGCCGTGCGTACCGCGTTTCTCGCCTATCGCTCCGCCGCGCTCGTCGTGGCGCTCGCCAAGGGACTGGTGATCCTCGCGCTCGCGCTGCTCATGCTGCTCGCCCCGCTGGTGCTGCTGGCGTGGCTGCTGTCGCGGCTGCCCGCGCTCGCCGCCCTCGCGCCACCCGACTGGATGCTCGCGCTCGCGCCGCTGCCGCTGGTGGCCACGATCGTCTGGCTGCTCGCGCCCGCGCGCGCGCCCGAGTTCGCCGCACCGCGTGCCTATCCCGGGCTGCTCGGGCGGATCGATTCGCGCATCGACCGCCTGATCGCCTGGGTCGGTCGCCTGAAGTTCTTCCGCACGCCGCTGGTGTTCGTCGTGGATCCCGGAGGCTACAAGGTGACCGGCGACGAGGTACGCGCGCTGCTGCAGGTCATCCGGCCGGGCGACATCCTGCTGCGCGGCTACGACGGCTACGTGGACGGCCTGTTCATCGGACTGACCGGCGGCAGCGACCCGGTATCGCAACGCTTTTCGCACGCCGCCTTCCACGCCGGCGCCCTCGGCGACGAGCACCACGCGCTCGCCGCCCGCCGCCTCCAGGCCTCCGACGGCCAGGGCGGGCTCGTTCCGGCCACGCAAGCCCAGATCGACGCGGTCCGCAACGATCCCGGGTTCTTCAGCCGCGGTCCCGATCGGGTCATCCATGCGATGACCCGCGGCGTGTTCACCGAGGACCTGCTCACCTTCGCCCGCTGCGACTATCTCGCCGTGCTGCGCATCTCCGACCTGCCCATCGCACTGGACCCCGCTGACCTCGAGCGCGTGCAGCGCACGCAACTGATCGGCGACCCCGCGCTGCAGGGCGAGCAGCGCGCAATGCACGACAGGCTGCTGCGCGGCGAGACCGTCGCCCGCGAGGACGCGATCGCCGCCGCCCTGCGCTCGGCGCTGGGCAAGATCGGATCAGGTTACGATTTCCAGTTCAACGAAGGCCACACCGCGACCCGCTTCAGTTGCTCCGAGTTCGTCTACTACTGCTACAAGGGCCTGCACACCTACCTCGGGCTGCAGAAGAAGCCACACGGCCTCATGGGTTTCTTCCAGCGCGTCACGATCTCTCCCGGGGACATCTGGGCGGCCACGCAAGCGCCCGATGCGCGGCTGCGCACGGTCGCGGTGAGCCGCTCGCTGGGCCCGGCCGCCGGCCCGACCCTGATCGAGGTCGCCGCCGCGCTCGATGCGCGCGGCGGGCCCGCGCCGGATTGAAAGTCACGCGTCCGGGCACCGCGCGACAGTCCACGCCGCGCGCGTCTGACTGCTGGATATCCTCGGGCATCCGCCCGCGACACCGGCTCCTTTCGCAATGAGCGAGTCCGGCACCCGGATCGCCACGCTCGCACGGCAGGCAAGTTCGCTGCTGCTCTATCTGCTCGGGCTACGTGGCTCGTCGGCCGTGGTCTCCACCGAGCGCGGGCAGCATCTGCTCACCGCGCTGGCGATCGGCCTGCCGCTGTCCCTGGCCTTCGCGCTGTTCAACTACGCCGCCGGCTTCCATGCCCTCGCGCTGGTCGAGGCCGCCGCGAGCCTGCTGCTGCTGCCGGCGCTATGGCTGCAACGCGGAGGTGCACGGCTGATGAACGCCGGGGAGTGGCTGGCGCTCGCCTGGGGCGCCGCGGTCTCCCTCGCGCTCGTCGTCTTCGGCGGGGTCGAGGGCAGCGGCGTGCTGTGGGCGTTCGCCTTTCCCTTTCTCGCCTTCTTCCTCAAGCCGCAGGGCACCGCGTGGGTGGTCTGCCTCGCGTGGCTCGGGCTCGCCCTGATGCTGCTCGCCCTGGGCAGTTCGATCCCGGCCGCCTGGCTCCACTCGCCCGAGTTCAAGGCGCAGCTGGCCGGCTCCCTGCTGTTCGCGACCCTGCTCGCCGCCGCCTTCAACCTGGTCCGCTCCCGCTTCGAGCAGCAGCTCGCCGAGCGGGTGGCCGAGAACACCAGCAAGGCGCGGGCCTACCTCGAGGAACTGCAGTATCTCGCCGAGCACGACCTGGTCACCGGACTGCGCAACCGCGCCGGGCTGCTGCTCGCCCTCGAGGCCGCGGTGGCCGACGCAGACCCGGAACGCGAGTCGATCGTGGCGGTCAGCCTCCGGCTCGAACGCCTGCCGGAGACCTTCAACGTGGTCGGCGAGGACGCTGGCGACCGCCTGGTGCGACATGTAGCGCATGCGCTCGCTTTGCGCGTGGGCGAGAGCGGCGTGCTGGGACGCACCCGCCTCGACGAGTTCATCGCCTTCCAGCGGATCGATCGCGCGCTGGCCACGCCCGAACGGGTCATGGGCGCGCTGCGCAACCTGCCGCTCAGCTTTACCATCGATGGACTGCCGATCTACCTGGACCACGTCTCGGGCAGCGCCACGCTCCCCGACCATACCGACAACGCGCGCGACCTGCTGCGCAAGGCCGAGCAGGCGATGATCCAGGCACGCGCCCGCCGCGTCGACACCGCGCTCTACGATGGCCAGCTCGACCAGCACTTCCGGCAACGCACCCGGCTTTTCGGCGAACTGCGCGAGGCGCTGTCGCGAGAGCGTCTTGATATCTGGTTCCAGCCGCAGTTCTGCCTGCGCACCGGGAAGCTCTCCGGCGCAGAGGCGCTTGCGCGCTGGATCCGTCCGGACGGCTCGATGGTGCTCCCCGGCGACTTCATTCCGCTCGCCGAGCAGTCGGGGCTGATCAAGCCGCTGGGCGAACTGATGCTGCGCCGGTTCTTCGCGTCGGCCGCGCAACTGCGCGACCAGGGGCTCGACATGCGCTGCTCGGTGAACCTCTCGGCGCGCAACCTGGTCGATCCGCAGACGCTGTCGGTGCTCGCGAAGCTGCTCGCCGGCAGCGGCGTCCCCGCCGACAGGGTGGTGGTCGAACTCACCGAGTCGTCGTTCGCCGACGAGCCGGAGTTCCTGATGCGCACCGCCTTCGAACTTCGCAGCATGGGCATCCGCCAGTCGATCGACGATTTCGGGACGGGCTACTCCTCCCTCGCCTACCTGCGCGAACTGCCGGTGGACGAACTGAAGATCGACCAGGTGTTCCTGCGCCAGCTCGACGAAACCGGGCGATCTGCCTCTCTGGTGAGGGCGATGATCGAGGTGGGCCACACGCTGGGGCTGGAGGTCGTCGCCGAAGGCGTCGAGGACGAGGCAGCCGAACGCTTCCTGGTCCGGCACGGCTGCGACTTCGGCCAGGGCCTCCTCTACGCGCCGCCGATGCCGCTCGATCAGTTCGTCGACTATGCGCGCCGCACCGCGCCGCGGGAACTGCAGGTCGCGCAGAGCGAATAGTCCTTTCAAACGCCCCTGCGGCCGCGGCCTCGAGGACGTGCACGTCCGGATTCAATGCCGAACCGAAGCGCTGGATCAGCGTGACCGCACCCGTGTGGCCCGCGGCGCGCCTGACTCCCACGCTCGCCAGCAGGCGAAACAGCGGGCGGGGGGCGTTTGAAAGCACTAATCGACTTTCACGCCTGACCGGACGCAGGTAGCCGGCTTACCCGGCGCGGTCGGTCGACTCACGGACAGATCAACTGCAATTGCGGAAAGTACGATCTGAATCGCGATGTGTCGCGCGTGAGGATCGGACAACCGAGGTCGGCGGCATGCGCGCCGATGACAAAGTCGGGCAGCAATCCCGATCGGGTTCCGCCGCGTCGCCGATACATTGAACGGGCGCGGCCAGCAAGATAGAGTGCTGCGCGGCCGGGCGCTCGCAAGTCCAGTTCAGCGGTGGCGACGAACCACTCCAGCCGTTCAATGGAATCAAAACCGCTGGCAAGCTCGGCGTACACGATGTCGTTGATGATGAGTGGACCGCGTTTGCTCCACGAGTCGAGTTGCGCTGCAGACCAAGCGGCCCATTGCGGATCGCCACTGGCCAGGTCGATCAGCACGCAGGTGTCTGCGAGGATCACTTTGCGCGCCTAGCCTGCCTTGCCGGCGTCATCAGGCCAGGGTCCGTGGCATCGTCAGGGTAGCCGCGCAACCACCCCATGATTTCGTCGGTGGATTTCAGCCCCTGCCGGGTCCAGCCCTGTCGGTTGACGCCCTTGAGTTTGTCGAATCTGCTGGCCGTCTTGCGTGCAGACTTTGCCGGACCCGTTGCGGCAAGAATCGCCACGCTCCCATCGCTTGTGTAGGTAAATCGCACCGGCTCACCCGGTTTCAAGCCCAAGTGGTCACGCATTGCCTTGGGGATCGTGACTTGACCTTTGCTGGTTAGATTGGATTGCATCGGGAACCTCAATGTATTACTCGATCGATGTAGTAATACTACCGGAATTCAGCGAGACACCTGGCAACCCTCTTGCAGTCGTGCGCCAACCCGCTACGTAAGCCGGGGACCGCTTGCGGTGGATAGAGTGTCTCTGAGCGCATCGGGGCAGGTGCGCTACGGGTTCAAGACGCCCTGGCGCGACGGCACCACGCACGCAGTGCTCGAGCCGCTGGACTCCTTAACGCGGCGCGCGGCGCTGGAGCTGCTGGCACGGGGCGAGGCGGGGGCCGTTTGAAAGTACTATTCGCGTGGCGGAGCCGCTGGCGCTGCCGCCCCTGCACCGGCCGCGCACGCGCGAACCGCGTCCGCGTCCTGTCCCCTCCCTGCATATGGTCCAGTCATGCTCATGCCCAGTACGATCGCCTTCACCTCCTGCATCCGTCGCGAAGCCTTCCCGGATCAGCCACAGTGGGACGACATCGCTGCCGCCGATCCCGATCACCTGCTGCTGCTCGGGGACCAGATCTACATGGACTTCGGATACTGGCCGTTCTCGGCCGAGTGGAACGGGCGGCCGCGCGACTACGATGTCGCGACGTTTCGCGACGTCATGGCGGAGAAGTACCGGCAGCAGTGGGCCGAGCCGCATTTCCGGGCGCTCTACGATCGCCTGCGGGCACGCGACCGGATCCACGCGATCTGGGACGACCATGACTTCGCATGGAACAACGCGATCGGCAGTGAGGTCGACGCGGCTCGGCGGCAGGTCGCCTACGACCTGTTTCGCGAGCGCTTCCCGGTCTCGGTGCCCGGCGAGATCTACCAGTCGATCGACACCGCGCTCGCGCAGCTGATCCTGCTCGACCTGCGCAGCCATGCCCGCGCGCCGCTGCGCGCAGCGGGGGCGGACGCCGCCGCGTCCCGGTTGCTCGGCGAGACCCAGTTCGCCTTCCTCGAGCGGGAACTGCTTGCTCGACCCGAGAAGCCGTTCGTCGTCATCGGTTCGAGCATCACGCTGCGCGACGGTGATGAGAACTGGTCACGCCATCCACAGGATCACGCTCGCCTGATGCATGCGATCGCCGACTGCGGCCGGCGGGTGATCCTGCTCGCCGGGGATATCCATCGCAACGTTTTCCACCCGCGCGGTCCGGGTCAGCCCTGCCACGAACTGATCGCCTCGGGCATGGCGATCAACTACCTCGGGCTGGGCATCGCGAAGGACGATCGCCGCAACTGGGGGCTGCTCAGGCTGTTCGAGGATGGGCACGCCGAGGCGACGCTGGTCGATCGCCACGGCACGAACCCGTGCTGGTTGAACTGGTAGTGCTGCGGCGGATAGGAAACCCAACCGCAGATGGGCGGGTATGGCACGGGTTCCGGGCCTCGAAACACGTTCGCGCCAGGCAGCAAAGCCAGAGGCATCGAGACACCCTGCATGAGAACACCTTCGACTACATCATCATCGGCGGCGGTACCGCCGACTGCCTGCTGGCTGATCGCCTGAGCACCAATGCCCAATGCCAGCAAGCGCGTGCTGATGCTTCGGTTGCACCATGCCCGATGCCCGGTCCTGATCCGCAAGGGATGCGCGCAGTCACCCCCGGGGTCCTCGATGCTCGCCACGATCTTCAGCCGCGCCCCGCAACGCGCGCAGGCTTCGATCTCGATGCCGAATACCCGCTCACTGGACCAACGGGCAATTGCTGCGTCAATACGGCGATGCTAGAGTCGAACGACAAGGACAGGAAAAGACACCCGATGAACATTGATGGCCGTCAACAGGGTCGCAGCCACCGCGCCACCACCTTCGTCCTCTCTTGCTGCGCCACGGCGGCAGTGGCGATGGTGCTGGTTGCTTCGCCCCGCCCGGTCGCAGCGCAGGACGCCGAGGAACTGGCGAGGAAGATGTCCAACCCGATCGCGGCGGTGATCAGCCTGCCGTTCCAGTTCAATTTCGACCGCGACATCGGTGCTGACCGCGACGGCAGCCGGACCACGCTGAACATCCAGCCAGTGGTGCCGATCAGCCTGAACGATGACTGGAACATCATCTCGCGCACCATCATGCCGATCGTCCGACAGGATGTGCCCGGGCTGGGCGACGGCAGTCAGAGCGGCATCGGCGACGTGGTGCAGAATTTCTTCTTCTCTCCGAAGAAGCCAGGTCCCAACGGCCTGATCTGGGGCGTGGGGCCAGTGATGCTGATCCCCAGCAGCACCAACTTCATCAGCGCCGACAAGTGGGGCCTCGGGCCCACCGGGGTTGCGCTCAAGGTGGATGGGCAGATGACCTACGGCGTGCTCGCCAACCACATCTGGTCGGTGGCGGGCAGCGGCAGGCAGGACATCAGCAGCACGTTCATCCAGCCGTTCTTCACCTACACGCTGAAGTCGGCCACCAGCTTCACGATCCAGACCGAATCGACCTACGACTGGAACAACCGCCAGTGGAACGTCCCTGTTGCGCTGTCGGTCGGCCAGATCATGAAGCTGGGCGACCAGCCCGTACAGCTCACCGCGGGGGTGCGCTATTACGCAGAAAGCCCGACCAATGGCCCCCATGGCGTGGCCTTCCGGCTGGCGGTGACCTTCCTGTTCCCGAAGTAGGTGCCCCAGCGCCGGCGGCGTGTGCCGCAGCACACGCCAGACCCTCTACAGACCCGATTGAAGAAGCCAGTGCCCAGGAACACACTCGCCGTTGCGGTGACCACCGCCATTACAGTTATGTTGCTGACCGGTTGCGCCAGCGTGCCGCCCCACCGCGTCGCCGTCGACCGCATGGGCTACGGCGAGGTGATCGCCGATTCCTGGAAACGCCAGACCCTGCTGAACGTGGTGCGGCTGCGCTATGCAGATGCGCCGGTGTTCCTCGACGTGGCCTCGGTGATCAACAGCTATTCGGTCGCCGGCAAGACCTCGGCCAGTGCGCAGTTGCCCGAGGGCGTAGCGCCGAACGTGTTGTCGCTGGGGGCGGAGGGCAGTTGGTCGAACACGCCGACCGTGACCTACCAGCCCTTGCTGGGCGACCGCTTTACCCGGTCGATGCTGCAGCCGGTGCCGCCTGCATCGGTGTTCCAGCTGATCCAGAGTGGCTGGCCGGTGGACCTGGTACTGCGGAGCGTGGTGGGCAGCATCAACGGCCTGCGCAACTCGCGTTACGGCGTGATGGCCGATCCGGGCTTTGACGCGCTGGTCGAGGCGATGGCACGTATCCAGCGAGCCGGCAACATGGGCATCCGCGTCGACTCGCGCAAGGACCGTGGCAGCGTTGTCGTCATCCTGCGCCGCGCCGAGGCCGACGCGTCCACGACCAGAGATGCTCGCGTCGTGAGCGACCTGCTGGGCCTGGCGACTGACTCCGCTGAATTCGACGTGACCTACGGCCTGGCTTCGCGCGGCGCCAGCGAGGTCGCGCTGCTCACCCGGTCGATGCTGGAGCTCCTGATCGAGCTGGGCTTCGGCGTCGATCTGCCTGCGGCGCATGTGGCCGCCGGCCGCGTCACGCCCGGGCTGTTGAAGGCCGGCGACGCGCCGCGGGCGGCGAGCATCGTGCGCATCCGCTCGGGCACCGAGATGCCGGCCGACAGCTATGCCGCGGTGCCTTACAAGGGCCACTGGTACTGGATCGACGACAACGACATCGCGAGCAAGCGCATGTTCACGTTCCTGCTGATCCTGTCGTCGCTGGCGGAGACCGGCCAGGGACTGGCAGCGCCGGTGGTGACCGTACCGTCGCGCTGACTGGCTGCTCGACCTGACCGGCGCGCTTCCGGCCTGCTTCGGGCCGCGGGCGAGCGGTCGCCGCACTTTGCCGGTATATCTGACCGTCGGGCGACAGCGGCAGACGATGTCTGCAGGGAAAGTCAGAGCCAGCCAGCGCGCCGGAACCGGCGGTACAGGTACACGCAGGCACCCCCGATCAGCGCGAGTGCACCGGCGTAGCCGTACTTCCACTGCAGTTCCGGCATGTGCTCGAAGTTCATGCCCCAGATGCCTGCGAACGCCGTGCACACCGCGAAGATCGCAGCCCAGGCTGCCAGGCGCTTGGTCACCTCGGCCTCTTCGATGTTGACCATCGACAGGTTGACCTGGATCGCGGTGCCGATCATGTCGCGGATCGAATCGATCGACGACTGTATGCGGGCGAGGTGGTCGACCACGTCGCGCAGGTAATCCTGCACGCCGGCACAGACCTCGGGTACGCGCCCGCCGTGCAGCTTCGCGGACGCATCGAGCAGCGGCGCGACCGCATGCCTGAGCACCATCACCCGCTGCTTGAGCTGGTAGAGGCTGCGGATGCTCGACAGGGCGGCGCCCTTGGTGAAGATGTTGTCCTCGATGGCCTCGATCTCGACCTCGAGCGCGTCCAGGATCGGGAAGTAACGGTCGACCACCGCGTCCATCAGGGCGTAGAGCACGAAGCCAGGGCCCATGCGCAGCAGCTCGGGCTCGCGCTCACAGCGCTTGCGCACGCCGAGGAATCCGAGCCTGCTGTGGCTGCGCACCGACAGCACGTAGTTCGGCCCGACGAACACGTCCACTTCGCCGACCGAGAGCGCGTGGTCGCCGTCCGGCTCCTGTTCGATCAGGTGCAGCACCACGAACAGGGACTCGCCGTACTCTTCGATCTTCGGGCGCTGGTGGCCATTGCGTGCATCTTCCACCGCCAGTTCATGCAGCCCGAATTCGCCCCGCATCTCGTCGAGTTCTTCCGGCGTCGCATCCTGCAGCGCAACCCAGACGAAGCATTCGGGCCGGTTGAGCCAGTCGCTGATCTCGGACACCGGTATGTCGGCGAGCTTGGCGCCATGCTCGTAGACGACACAGTTGATCAGCATGCGGCTACACCACGCCCCAGGTAACCGCCTCCCCGGCGGCGTACGTCCTGCCGACCAGGCGCAGGATGTCGTCGCCATTGGCACGCAGCAGGGTCACGCTGGCAGCGGATCGGGACTTGAAGATGTAGGCCATGGGGGATCGTGCTCCGGTGAAGCCTGCGGGGGCCTGCATCGCGCAGCGCTGCGTCGAGTCTACTTGCCCGGTGGCAACGCCGCCATGTCGCCGTAGTACACGCCACCGTCGCGCGTGTCGTCGTCGTACCCCTCGCCACCGTCGTGCGCGGCGTCGTACCTCTCGCCGCCGTGCGTGGCGGCCGTGCAGCACGTACCATCGCTGCATGTACAGACTGATCGAAAACATCCGTGCCGGCCGGCTTTCGCTCGGTACCATGGCCAAGGGCGGGCCGAACCTGGTGCAGCACGTGGCGAGCGCGGGCCTCGAATTCCTGATCGTCGACATGATGCATTCCAGCGTCGACTGGACCGAACTGTCGCACGTGGCCTGGAAGTCGCGCGCCGAAGGTCTGTATCCCTTCGTGCGCCTGCCGGCCAATCCCTGGGGCGCCGGCGCAGCCATGCCGGACCGGCGCTTCCCGGTCGATGCCGAGCGGGCGTTCGCGTGCGGCGCGGAGGGACTGATCTGGTCGGTGGCCTCGGCCGCCGATGCCCGGATGATGGTGCACATGGCCGGCGACCCGCATGTCGGCGCACCGGTGACCGATGCAGCCCAGCAGGCGCAGGCGACCGAACGGGCCGGCAGCGTGCGCCTGCTGCTGCCGCTGGTGGAATCGCTGGGCGCGCTGGACGAGATCGAGGAGATCCTGTCGATCGACGGCATCTCGGGTGCGTTCATCGGCTGCAGCGACCTGGCGCAGGTGCTCGGCCATCCGCTCGACTACCTGCATCCGGACGTGCTCGGTGCGATCGAGCGCACCTGCAGCGCGGCGCATGCGCGCGGCAAGGTCGTGCTCGCCAACACTGGCTATGCGTTTCCGTCGATCGAAGGCCAGATCGCCCATGCGCGCGCGCTGGAAGCGGCCGGCGTCGACCTGATCATGCTGCAGACGGTCGAGTTCCACGTGTACGTGATGACCCGATCGATCGCGGACGGGCTGCGCGGGCCAGGCTGAGCCGCCGTTGACCAGCCTGCGCGCTTTCGCCAACTGGGTGCCGGGCTCGTACAGGTAGAACGGCTTGCGGCGCGTATTGAAGGCGTTGATGCCTTCGTCGATCGGCAGGAACCCTTCGGTCTCTGCACGGATGGTGGCGATGGCCATCGTCACCATCGCCCGGTCGCCGAGATGCCACGCCTGTTACCGCACCCACTTCCCGCTCGGATCCCATTTCACACTGATGCGCGCGCCCTGCTCCGAGGGATCACTGCCATCCGGGGACAAACTCATCCTGATCATGACCTCACATTCGTAGTTGCCGGGC
>JBILGF010000328.1:0-4152 GCA_044351195.1 Burkholderiales bacterium | reverse complement strand
AGGTCGACGAACCGACGCTGACCATGAACTTCATGGTCAATACCTCTCCGCTCGCCGGCACCGAAGGCAAGTTCGTCACCAGCCGCCAGATCCGAGAGCGGCTGACGAAAGAACTGCTGACCAACATGGCGCTGCGCGTGGAGGAGACCGGCGACACCGATGTGTTCGCGGTGTCCGGGCGCGGCGAACTGCACCTGACCATCCTGATCGAGAACATGCGCCGCGAAGGCTACGAACTCGCGGTCGGTCGCCCGCGCGTGATCACCCGGGTGGTCGACGGCGTCGCCTGCGAACCGTACGAACTGCTGACCGTCGACGTCGAAGACGCGCACCAGGGCGGTGTGATGGAAGCCCTCGGCCAGCGCCGCGCCGACCTTCAGGACATGGTTCCGGACGGTCGCGGCCGTGTGCGCCTGGAATACCGCGTGCCGGCCCGCGGCCTGATCGGATTCCAAGGCGAGTTCATGAACCTGACCCGCGGCACCGGCCTGATGAGCCATGTATTCGACGAGTACGCGCCGACCAAGGGCGAAATGGCCGGCCGGCGCAACGGCGTGCTGATCTCGCAGGACACCGGCGACGCGGTAGCGTTCGCACTATGGAACCTGCAGGACCGCGGCCGCATGTTCGTGAGCCCGGGCGAGAAGCTGTACGAAGGCATGGTGATCGGCATCCATTCGCGCGACAACGACCTGGTGGTCAATCCGCTGAAGGGCAAGAAACTCACCAACGTGCGCGCCTCGGGTACCGACGAGGCGATCGTGCTGGTACCGCCGATCAAGCTCACGCTCGAGTATGCGGTCGAGTTCATCGAGGACGACGAACTGGTCGAGGTCACGCCGAAGGCGATCCGGGTACGCAAGCGCCACCTGCTCGAGCACGAGCGCAAGCGAGCGAAGTCGAAGTCGAGCGTCGAAGCAACGGCCTGATCACCGGACGAATGCAGGGTTGCGGACATTCCGCCTGCAACCCACGTCCGGCTTCGGACGACCCAGTCGGTCGGAACGGTCATGCTCTGGACGTACGGGAACCAACCCGCACCGATGCGGGCCTACCCGGGCGGAGGCAACTGCCTCGATACGTAGAGGAGCCACGTCATGCGCCCCCTCTGGCCCGTCTTCGAATGCCAAGCCACCGAGCGCCGGTGAGCGTGTCCTGCAGGACCTGCCTGCTACCCCGGTCGCCTGTGCGCCCGGATCAGCGACCGATCGCGCCGAACACGCGGCGTGCGACGTCGGTCGCTGCGCCCACCGGATTGGCACGGATTTTCTTCTCTTCCTCGCCGACCATGAAGTAGAGCCCGTCGAGCGCCTTGTTGGTCACGTAGGGCTCGAGCTTCGCCTGTTTCGCATCGACCACGCCGAGCGAGGCACCGCGCTCGGCGATCGCGTTGTACTGCTGGGCGAGACCGACCTTCTCGGTCGCCTTCCCGACGACCGGCAGAAAGCGGTTGAACAGGTCGCCGCTGGTGACCTTGCGGAAGTACTCGGTCGCTGCCGTCTGGCCGCCGGTCAGGATGCCCTGTGCATCCTTCACGGTCATCGACTTGATCGCCGACTGCAGCAGCGAGATCGACTGCGGCACCGCAGCCTCGGCGGCACGATTGATCGACTGGTGCAGTTCGTCGAACTGCCCGCCCATGCCGAGCAGGCGCGCCGGACTGCGCAGCCGCGCGAGCGTATCGGGCAGCGGTATCTTCACCTGCGGGTTGTTCCAGAAGCCGTCGGCCGTGCCAAGCAGCGACACCGCCGTGGATGCACCCTCGCTCAGCGCGGCGCGCAGCGCACCGACCTGGTCTGCAGCGGAGATGCTGGCCAGCCCCTGCGCACGCCCGGAAGCCGGGAGGCAGAGCAGGGTGGCGGTAGCGAGCAGCAGGCCGGCCATGTCCCTGCGTTTCGGTGAGCACTCGCCTTCATGAGCACTGATCAAGCCCTCTGGTGCACGCATAGCTCCCCCGTTGTCGGTCTGGTCGTTGATCGAATGGCGTGCTCAGCCACCGATCGATAGTGCCGCGGCAGCGGGGGCGTCCCGCTGGGCGACGCCGGCGTCATGCGCCTGCTGGTCCGCGTGGTAGCTCGAGCGAACCATCGGCCCGCAGGCGGCATGCGCGAAACCCATCTTCGACGCCTCGGCCTGGTACATCGAGAAGGTGTCCGGATGCACGAAGCGGGTCACCGGCAGGTGGTGCCCCGAAGGCTGCAGATACTGGCCGATGGTGAGCATGTCCACGTCGTGCGCGCGCAACTCGCGCATCACCTCCAGGATTTCCTCGTCGGTCTCGCCCAGCCCGACCATCAGCCCCGACTTGGTGGGCACCTTCGGATGGCGCGCCTTGAATTCCTTCAGCAGCAGCAGCGAGTTGGCGAAATCGGCCCCTGGGCGTGCCGCCTTGTACAGGCGTGGCACCGTTTCCAGGTTGTGGTTCATGACGTCCGGCGGACCCACGTCGAGGATGGCCAGCGCCCGCTCGCGCCGGCCGCGGAAATCGGGCACCAGCACCTCGATCGTGGTGCACGGCGAGAGCGACCGCACCGAGCGGATGCAGTCGACGAAGTGCCCGGCCCCGCCGTCGCGCAGGTCGTCGCGGTCGACGCTGGTGATCACCACGTAGCGCAGCGCGAGCGCGGCGATAGTCTCGCCGAGGTGGCGCGGCTCGTCGGGATCGGGTGGCAGCGGCCGGCCGTGGCCGACATCGCAGAACGGGCAGCGCCGGGTGCACAGGTCGCCCAGGATCATGAATGTCGCCGTGCCCTTGCCGAAGCACTCGCCGATGTTCGGGCAGGACGCCTCTTCGCACACCGTATGCAGCTTCTGCTCACGCAGGATCTTCTTGATCTCGTGGAAGCGCGAGTCGGGTTGCGGCGCCTTGACGCGGATCCAGTCGGGCTTCTTCAACGCCGCGCCCACTGGCACGATGCGGATCGGGTTGCGCGAGGTCTTGGCCTGCGCCTTCTGCTTCTCGCCGGCAACGGGCGACATGACGGTTGGCGCGGTGGAAGACGGGGAAACCGGAGCTGAACTCATCGGGGCAGGATCGGGAAGTTGACCTGTAGGCGGTTGATGAACCGTTCGGCGAGCCTGCCGGCCAGTTCATCCGGCGTGCATTCGATGCCCAACGAACGTGTCTGGGTCACGGCGAGGCCCGGATAGCCGCAGGGATCGATCGCGGCGAACGGGGCGAGATCCATATCGACGTTGAGCGCGAGCCCGTGGTAGCTGGCACCGCGCCTGACCTTCAGCCCCAGGGCAGCGATCTTGTCCGCCCCGACATAGACGCCGGGTGCATCGTCGCGCCCCAGCGCAGCCACGCCCGAAGCCTGAAGGCATTCTATCACGGCCTGTTCCAGCAGCCGGACGAGCTGGCGCACGCCGAGCCGCCGCCGCCGCAGATCGAGCAGCACATACATCACCACCTGGCCAGGACCGTGATAGGTGACCTGCCCGCCTCGATCGCTGTGCACGATGTCGATGCCCCCCGCAGCGGCGGCCGGGTGCAGGTGGGCGCGGCGCCCGGCCAGCCCGAGCGTATAGACCGCAGGGTGCTCGGTCAGCCATACCTCGTCGCGAGTGTCGCCGTCCCGGCGATCGGTGAAGGCCTGCATCTCGGCCCAGGTCGCGCGGTACCCGGTGCGGCCGAGCCGGCGCAACCGCGGCTCGCCATCGGCACCATCCGGGCCCTGGCCCGCAGCATCCCGTGTCTGGATGTCCATGCCGTAATTGTAGGCGTGCAGCGCGGGTTCGCTGTGCACGCGCCGGCGCTTGCGTCACACTCCGGCCATGTCATCGAACCTGAGCCGCCGCGCGGCGCTGTGTGCTGCCGCATGCGCGATCATGCTGTCCACTGCCCCGGCCCGATCGGCAACCATGCTGCCCACCTGCCCCGAACGTCCCAACTGTGTATCCTCGCTCGCGACACGCGCCTCGCAGCAGGTTGCACCATTCGCATTCACCGGCCCGGCAGAGGCCGCCCGAAGCCGGCTGCAGCACCTCATCGAGCAGGACGGCAGCGCAAGCGTGGTGGATGCCCGCCCCGGGTGGCTGGCAGTCGAATTCCGCTCGAAGCTGTTCGGATTCATCGATGACCTGCGCTTCGAACTCGACCCGGCAGCAGGGGTGTTCCATGTGCATTCGGCGTCGCGGTCGGGCTACTGG
>JBILGF010000327.1:0-4157 GCA_044351195.1 Burkholderiales bacterium | reverse complement strand
CTGGGCGCAGAAGATCGTACGATGCTTGCGGCACGCGACAACAATCCCCTGAAGATGATGTCCGACCCGGGAGAGGCGCTGCGTTACCTGTTCGACCCGGCGCAGCGGAATGAAGGCTTCCTGCCGCCGATACAGGCGGTGGAGGACGCAGCGAAGGAGCTGCGTGCCCACGAACTCGCGCTGGTCGCGGGATTGCGTGCCGCCGTGCTCGGTACGATCAAGCGCTTCGACCCCAAGATGTTCGAGGCGGCTGCAGCGAAGTCTGCCGGACCGCTTGCGATCAACAAGCGCGCCAAATCCTGGGAGGCATTCGTCGAGGCCTACACCAAGCTCGACCGCGATGCCGCCGACAGCATTGATCGTATCTTCAAGCGCGACTTCCTGCGCGCATACATGGAGCAGGTCAGGTTGCTCAGCCAGTAAGATACGTCGCTGGCGAGATTGCGTCCGATCCCAGTATCGCAAATAATCCGGCGTACTGCCTGGGGAGTACCGCATGTCGCTGAATAATCGCATCGTCTGGAGTGAGGGGCTGTTCCTTCGGCCCCAGCATTTCCAGCAGGCCGAGCGGTTCATCGAATGGATGGTGCGCGCCCACAGCGAAGGCGTGAATCCGCATGCCTGGGGTTTCCTGGCAGCGCAGGTCGACCAGGAGGCGCTGAAGCTCGGGCGCGTCGGACTCGCCTCTGCAACGGGGCTGTTTCCGGATGGCACACCTTTCTCCATTCCGGGCGAGGCCGGAATTCCTGAGCCGCTGGCCGTTCCGGACGATTGCCGCGACCAGTGGGTCTGTCTCGCGCTGCCGCTGCGCCGCCCGGGCATGGCCGAGATTGCGCTCGAGCGCTCGGCCGATACGCCGCTCGTGCGCTATGTGGCGAGCGAGCAGGAGGCGCGCGACAATGTCGCTGAACTCGACAGCAGCGCCGAGATGAAGGTGGGTGAGCTGAACATCACGCTCCAACTGCGAAGCCGGCTCGGGTCTGCCTACTTCGGTATCGATCTCGCGCGCATCGTGGAGAAGCGCGCCGACGGCCGGGTGGTCCTCGATGAGAGCGCGATCCCGGTCTGCCTGGACGCCCACGCGAGTCTGCGGCTCGAGGATATCCTGCGCGAGATCCATGGCTTGCTCCGCCAGCGTTCGCAGGTACTTGCCGAACGCGTGTCGCAACCCGGCAGCAAGGGCGTGGCGGAGTTTGCGGACTTCCTGTTGCTGCAACTTTGCAACCGGATGGCGCCGCTGTTCGCCCATCTTGCCGAGCTTCGGCCGCTGCACCCCGAGCGGCTCTATGAGTGCTGCGCGATGCTTGCCGGCGAACTGTCGACGTTTGGCCGCCGGGACCGCCGCTGCCCGGTGTTTCCGCCCTATCGCCATGACGCACTTGCCGAGACGTTCGCGCCCGCGGTCGAAGAAATAAGGCGCGCGCTGACCGCAGTGCTGGAGCAGACTGCCATCGCCATTGCGCTTCAGGACAAGGGGCGCGGTGTGTACGCGGGTCAGGTGACCGATGCAGGTCTGATTCGCGGCGCCACGTTCGTGCTCGCAGCCAACGCAGACGTACCCGCCGAACGCCTGCGTGCACAGTTTCCGAGCCAGCTCAAGATCGGGCCACCGGAGAAGATCCGCGACCTGGTCGTGTCAGCTTTGCCGGGCATCGGCGTTCGGCCATTGCCGGTTGCACCGAGGCAGATTCCGTACCACGCCGGCTACTGCTATTTCGAACTCGATCGCGGTAGCGAATTCTGGAAAACGATCGAAGTGTCGCGGCTGATCGCGATGCATGTGGCAGGGGAGTTCCCCGGCCTTGACATGCAATTGTGGGCGGTGCGTGATTGACGCTGCCGCCATCGGTATGAGATATACGACGTACAGCCTGTCGGAACAACATGAGCCAGCCTCCGAACCCGCCGTCATCTGAAGATCCCGATGGCACGTTGATTGTACCGTCCACCCGAGGCCGATCCCCATCGGCTGCGGGTGCTTTGGCGTCCACACTCGGGCGTGCTGCCAATGCGGCCTCGGTGACGGGCGCGGCACCGATGGCGACCGGCATGCCGCCAGGATCGACCGCAGTACCGGCCGCGCCCGAAGCTGATCTGCGCTCGCTGTCCGGCCTCAATCCGCTGGTGGAAGCTGCGAATCCGCTGCTCGCAGCAGTCCCGCGCATCCGTACATCGGCCACGCACGCGAATCCGGCCGGCCTGCGTGAGCATCTCGTACGCGACATCGGCGAGTTCGAGGCCAATGCGCGGGCCAAGGGCGTGAAGCCCGAGAGCATTCTGATCGCGCGCTACGCCGTGTGTACGGTGCTCGACGAAGCGGTCGCATCCACCCCCTGGGGTGGCACCGCCAACTGGGCGCAGACGAGCCTTCTGGTGACCTTTCACCGCGAGGCCTGGGGGGGCGAGAAGTTCTTCCAGTTGCTCGACCGCCTGATGGCAGATCCGGCATCCGACCCATATCTGCTCGAACTCCTCTATGTGTGCCTTGCCCTTGGCTTTGAAGGCCGGTTTCGCGTAGCCGACAATGGCCGGGCGCAACTCGACCAGCTGCGCGAGCGCGTATTCGAGCTGGTGCGGGTGCGTCGTGGCGATTTCGAGCGTGATCTTTCTCCGCACTGGCAGGGTGTCGATGCGCCGATCCGCAAAGGGCGCGGGCTGCTGACGCTCTGGGTCGCGGCGTCGGCTGCCGCTGCCCTGCTGATCGCGGTGTTCATCGTGCTCAAGTTTTCGCTTGCCGATCGCTCGGACGCGATCGCCGCGCTGCTTGATCGGGCCAATGCGCCGCAGGCAAAGGTTGAGCGCAAGGCACCGCTGGCACCGCCCGAGCCAGTCGTTCCTCGGCTCTCGAAGCTGTTGTCCGACGAGATCGCCGCTGGCAAGCTCGAGGTCGCGGAAACTGCGGTCGAGAGCCGGGTGACGATTCGTTCAGATGGACTGTTCCGGCCGGGCAGCGCATCGGTCGAAGACGCGTATGCCCCGATCCTGCGCCGCGTGGCCGAGGCGGTGAACAGCGTCGGCGGCGCCGTGGTCGTGGAGGGCTATACCGACAATCGGCCGATCCGCACGATCCGCTTCCCCTCGAATTTCGAGCTGTCTCAGGAGCGGGCGGCCTCGGTGGTGCGGATGTTGGCACCGGTGCTGACCGACCCCTCCCGCGTGCGTGCGGTCGGGCAGTCGGACTCGCGACCGCTGGCGCCGAACGATTCCGAGGACGGTCGTGCGCGCAACCGCCGGGTCGAGGTGGTGGTGAGAGGCGGCACATGATCGTGTCCAAGAAACACACTGAATGGGCCGCTCGGTGAAGAAACTGCTTTCGAATAGATGGCTGCTCGGTGCACTTGGCTTTCTGGCCGCTGCATTGGTGATCTGGTTTGTCGGGCAACTGCTGGCCTTCGGAGACTGGCGACCGCTCGAATCGGTGTTCGCCCGTCTGGTGGCGATCCTGCTGGTGGGGCTGGGCTGGGTCGGTCTGGAGTTCATGCGCTTCCTGCGGGCGCGCAAGGCCAACGCGCAGTTGCTCGAGGGCATCGCAGGGGACGCCGGAGATGACGCTCAAATGCGCTCGGGCGAGGAGGTGGCGCTGCTGCGCAGCAGGATGCGCGAGGCCGTCGAGACCCTGAAACAGGCACGATTCGGCGGTGGCAAGAGCGGCAGCGAGAGCCGCTTCCTGTACGAACTGCCGTGGTACGTGTTCATCGGAGCCCCAGGCTCCGGCAAGACTACGGCGCTCGTCAATTCAGGCCTGAGCTTCCCCCTCGCCGAGGGCGGAGCGGTCAGCGCGTTGAAAGGGGTCGGTGGTACCCGTAACTGCGACTGGTGGTTCACCGATGAGGCGGTGCTGCTCGATACTGCCGGGCGTTACACGACCCAGGACAGCGAGCAGAAAGTCGATGCATCGGCTTGGCTCGGTTTTCTCGAACTGCTCAAACGCCAGCGCCCGCGCAGCCCGCTCAATGGGGCGATCATCACTGTCAGCGTCTCCGATCTGCTCGGCCAGAGCGAGGTCGAGCGCGCGCGCTATGCGTCCACTGTGCGTACGCGGGTGCAGGAGCTCTACAGCAAGCTTGGCGTCGCCTTTCCGCTGTATGTGCTGGTGACCAAGATCGATCTGCTGGCCGGCGCCAACGAGTTTTTCGCCGATCTGGGTGCCGAAGAGC